>JABDPN010000196.1 GCA_013042715.1 Flavobacteriaceae bacterium
TGACTTGCTGTTTCGTCTTCTTTAAGTGAGAAAGCAACTGTTAATTCAGTTTTTTCTAATCCTTCAGCAAAATCTGATGCGTTAGGTAACGTATATAATGGATTTACTCCATTCATTAAAACTGCACCAACAGTTCCAGATTTCATGTCTTCAATTAGTTTAGCAACTGCTTTATCGTCTCCTTGTCTAACTTTTAAAAGTGTTTCCGCATCAAAAGCCTTACTAGCAATTGCTTTGTTAATTTCTAAAACAACAGTTTGTGCATTTACATCTTTAATTCCTGTAACTACAACCGCATTACTTCCTGCTTTAGAAATTTCTGAAGCTGCTTTATCTACTGCTTCTTCTAAATGAGATGGTAAAGTGCCTGAAACGGATTGTCCAGTAATTTTTCCGTATAATTTAGCTAAAGCTATTTTTTGTTGACTTGGAGTTAAAGGTACACGTTTATCTGCATTTGCTCCAGAAAGTGTCATGTTAGATTCAAACTGAATATGACGTGACATCTTACCATCTTTTGGTATACGGCCTTTAGCATAGCCTACAGAAAAACCTCCACCTTGCCAATCTCCTAAGAAATCTGCTCCAATAGAAATTATTGTAGAGGCTTTAGAGAAATCGTAATTTGCTAAAGTGCGTTCTCCATATACATTTTGGAAAGCATCTAATGCTGTAGATTCTGATATTGCATCATAGACTACGTGTCTTACATTTCCAAAAGCTTCTTTAAATTCTGAAATTAATTTTGAAGTTGAAGGACTTGCTAAGGTTTGAGTTAATAAAACAATCTCTTCACCATTATTTTTTAAAACTGCTAATTTTTGTGCAATTTCTGCTTCAAAATCATCCCAAGAAATATCTTCTCCATCTTTTTTAGGACCAGCAACTCTTAAGCTATCATACAAATCTAAAACAGATGCTTGTACTCTAGCATTAGCAGCTCCATTGGTTTCTGCTAGATCGTTGTTTTCAATTTTAATTGGACGTCCTTCTCGCGTTTTAACAAGTATGGATGCAAAATCGAATCCGTTTGCTATTGCTGTCGCATAATAGTTTGCTACACCAGGAATAATTTGTTCTGGTTGAACCACATAAGGAATAGATTTGATTACAGGACCTTCACAAGCTGCTAATGATGCTGCAGCAGTACTAAATCCTACATATTTTAAGAAATCTCGTCTTGTAGTAGAAGATGTTTCCAGTGTTTTTTTATCACCTAAAAATTCGTCTACAGGGATTTCTTCTACAAATTCTTTATGTTTTAGCGCCTCAACAACAGAGCTATTGTCTTGATTTAGCTCTCCAACACTTTTCCAGTATTTCTTGTTTGATGACATATTATATAATTGAATTTACTTCTTTAATAATTTAGTAATGACATTTTCCACATTCCAGTCCACCCATTTGAGCAGCTGTAAGTTTTTCTACACCATATTTTTTAGATAACTCTTCATGAATCTTTTCGTAATACGCATTGTCTTTAACGTCCACATTAGTTTCTCTGTGACAGTTAATACACCATCCCATAGTTAAAGGTGAATATTGATATAAGATTTCCATTTCTTCTACTGGACCATGACATGTTTGACATTCTAGACCTGCAACCGAAACATGTTGTGAATGGTTGAAATATGCCAAGTCTGGTAGGTTGTGTATTCTTATCCATTTTACAGGCTTTGTCTCTCCGGTATATTTTTGATCTGCATCACTCCATCCTACAGCATCATATAATTTTTTAATTTCTCCATCATAGAATTCTTTACTGTATTCTGCAGTTGTCTCTCCATTGTATTCGTAGATAGACTTGTGACAGTTCATGCAGACATTAAGTGCAGGAATTCCAGAATGTTTACTAACTCTTGCAGAAGAGTGACAATATTTACAATCTATTTTATTATCTCCAGCATGTATCTTGTGTGAAAAGTGAATTGGTTGAACAGGTTGATATCCTTGATCGATACCTAATTGCATAAAGTACCCGTAAGCAAAATATGCACTTGCTAACAACAAGAATATTGCCATAACAAGCATTAAGAATTGATTCTTTACAAATGCTTTCCATATAGGACTCTTTTCGATTTCATCACCTAAATCGACATTACTAGCTTTAGCAAATCGACGTAAAGCTCTATTGACCATGTAAAGTCCAAATGCAAGAAGAATAAATAAAATACCTAAAGCACCAAGAATTAAATTTTCTGAAATACCTTTTTCTTGTGCTTCTCCAGAAGCAGCTTCTGAAATTTGTGCAGGAGGAGGAGCTGGTTTGTCTTGTGCTGTATAAGCAAGGATATTGTTAATGTCTTCGTCTGATAATTGAGGAAAAGCTGTCATTGCAGCACCAGCATACTCGTTATAAACTTCATTAGCATATGAGTCACCAGAATCGATTAAAGCTTTACTGTTTCTAATCCAAGCATTTAACCATTCACGATCTAAACCTTTATCTTCACTAAGTCTTTGTTCAACTTTTCTTAAAGCAGGCCCAACCATTTTTTTATCTAAAGCATGACAAGCGGCACAATTGGTATTGTACAAAGCTTTACCAGTAACTGGATCGCCATCTTGAGCAAATACTGAGGTTGATGAAATTAGAAAAAATAGAGCGCTAGAAATTAAAATTCTTAAGCTTATTTTGCGGTATATTACCTTTTTCATATTGATATTGGAATTATCCTCTAAACTTTGGTACGATTTTTTCA
>JABDPN010000082.1 GCA_013042715.1 Flavobacteriaceae bacterium
GTATATAATGGGTCTCAGTATGCTGGATACCACTCTTGGATTGATCAAGGAACAGGTAATCAATTAAACTTAGCACCTACAAATCCATTAGCTCTTATTAATTTAGACGATGATACTGCTGAAGTAAGAAGAATTATTGCAAATGCAAAATTTGATTATAAAATTCATGGTTTTGAAGACTTTACTGCAACTATAAACGTTGGTTTAGATAAATCAAATTCTAATGGTAGAAGAATTGTATCAGAATTAATGCCAACATCGGATGCCACTTGGGATGGTTCAAGAAATTTCTATAGACAAGAAGCTACAAATAGAACATTTGATGCTTATTTAACTTATGCTAAAGAATTTAATGACACACATAATTTAAATGTCGTTGCTGGTTATGCTTATCAAGAGTTTGAATTTGATAACTACAGCTATGACAGTGAGCTTGAAGAAGATGGTAATGACTTCGAATTTATAGATTTATCTAAAAATGTTTTGTTATCTTATTTCGGTCGTTTAAACTATGACTATAAAAGTAAGTATTTATTAACTGCAACATTAAGAGCAGATGCTTCTTCAAAATTAAATCCAGATGATCAATGGGGTCTTTTCCCGTCTTTTGCTCTTGCTTGGAACATTAGTAAAGAAGACTTTATGGATGGTTCTATTTTTAACGACTTAAAATTACGTGCTGGATATGGTGAAGTTGGTAATGTTAATGGTTTAGGTGACTATTTATTCCTTACACGTTATATTGGAAGCAGAACAACCGCAAATTATCAATTTGGAAGTGCATTCCTTCAAACGTACAGACCTGAGCCAGTAAATGACAACTTACGTTGGGAAGTAGGTAGAACAATAAACTTTGGTTTAGACTACAGCCTATTGGATAGCAGAATTTCTGGATCATTAAACGCATATAAGAGAGAAACTCAGGATCTTATAGCATCGTCTCTAGTAGATCCATTCACAAACTTTGGTAACAGAATTGATTCCAATATTGGAGACATGGAAAATAGAGGTATCGAGTTTGCTATAAATGTTATTCCTGTCCAAACTGAAGAATTAGAATGGAGTGTAAACTATAACATTGCATTTAATGACAATGAAGTAACTAATTTACCATTTGATCAAGCTGTTGGAGGAATTTCTGGTGGTGTTGGTAATAATGTACAGGTACATACTGAAGGAGAAGCACCTTTTAGTTTCTTAGTTTATGAGCAAGTTTACAATCAAGACGGAAGACCTATAGAAGGTGTTTATGTGGATAGAAATGGCGATGATATTATAAATGATGATGATAGATACATTAAAGAAGACCCATATGCTGATATAATTATGGGATTAAACACAAATCTTACTTATAAAAATTGGGATTTGGCAGTTGTAACTAGAGCAAATATAGGTAATTACGCATACGATAACGTAGCTTCTGCTAACGCATATTTGCGTAGAGCAAATGAAAATAATATTTTATCAAACTTACATTCTGATTACTTTAGTACAGGTTTTGAAAACATCACCGAAAACAATTTATTAAGTGATCATTATGTACAAGAAGCATCATTCTTTAGAATTGACAATATTACTTTAGGCTATACTTGGAAAGAAGCAGCAGAAAACACAAATGTAAGATTCTATGCATCTGTACAAAATGTTGCTGTATTTACTGATTATGACGGACTAGATCCAGAAATTTCAGGTGGAATTGACAATAACTTTTACCCAAGACCACGTTCAGCGGTCTTTGGAGTTAATATTGACTTTTAATAAAAATTGGAAAAATGAAAAATGTATTTAAAAACTTAATTTTAATCTTAGCTATTTCATTCTTTGTGGCATCATGTCATGACGAACTAAATCAATCACCGATTGATCCTGATAGCTTTACAGAAGAAGATGTATTTGCTAATGCTACCGAAGCTAAAGGCGCATTAGCAAAACTATATGCTAGTTTGGCACTTACAGGACAGCAAGGTCCTGCAGGACAGCCAGATATTGCAGATATAGATGAAGGATTCTCTCAATATTCTAGAATGTTATTTAACCTCAATGAATTAACTACGGATCATGCTGTAGTTGGTTGGGGAGATCCAGGTTTACCAGATTTACACGGTATGTTTTGGTCTGGAAGTAATGACTTTACAGAAGCGATGTATTATAGATTAGCTCAAGAAGTCTCTTTTACAAATTCTTTCATTGCTAATGCTACTAGTTTATCTGATTCAGAAGTTGATTCATTTATTGCAGAAGCTCGTTTCTTAAGAGCTTATGCATACTATAACTTAATGGATTTATATGGCAATGTACCTTTAGTAACAACTATTACTACTGACTTACCACAACAAAGTACAAGAACAGAAATCTTTAATTTTGTTGAATCTGAACTAATAGAAATTGCAACTATTTTGCCAGCTTCTAACGAATATGGTAGAGTAGATCAGGTTGCTGCTTGGGCATTATTATCAAGACTTTATCTAAACGCTGAAGTTTGGACTGGAACACCTAGATATAATGACTGTGTAATGTATTCAAATAATGTTATGACTTCTGGATATTCTATCAATATGAATGATGCTAATGGAAATGGAACAGCTTATGATGAGTTATTTCTAGCAGATAATGATTCTAACGGAGCTCAAAACGAATTTATATTCGCATTAAATTTTGATGGATTAAACTCACAGACCTATGGTGGTTCTACCTTTTTAATTCACGCTTCAATTGGTGGTAGTATGAATGCTAACGATTTTGGAGTAAATGGTGGTTGGGGAGGCCTTAGAACAACTAAAAACCTTGTAAATCAATTTGCAGTTGACATTGATGCCTTAAACAATGCTTTAGGAAGTTTATCTGACTGGGGGCTTGTTGGAGATGCAACTCCAAATGGATGGGGAAGCACAGATGATATCGAATTGTATCAAACTGGCAGTAATCAGTTTGCTATATACGCTGATTTAAGCAGTGGTGAAATCAAATTTAGATTAGACGAAAACTGGGGAGTTAATTATGGTGACTCTGGAAATGATGGAACTTTAGATCCTGGTGGTGCAAATATTGCAATTCCAAGTGCTGGAACGTATTACATAACAATGGATCTTGATGCATTAACATATTCAGTGACTCCTTTCTCTAGTGATAAACGTGGTATGTTCTATACAGATGGTCAAAACTTAGAAATTGAAAGCATTCCTCCTTTTGAAGATGGTTATGCTGTAACTAAGTTTAAAAATATTGACTCTAACGGAAACCAAGGTAGTGATACTTCTGGTGAATTTACAGATACAGATTTACCATTAATAAGACTTGCAGAAATTTACTTAAATTATGCAGAAGCTACATTAAGAGGTGGAGGAGGCGATTTAGGTCTTGCTACTTCAAAAATTAATGAGTTAAGAATGAGAGCTTATGGAAGTGCTTCAGGGAACATCACTAGTTCTGATCTAGATTTAGAATTTATATTAAATGAACGATCTAAAGAATTATATTGGGAAGGACAAAGACGTACAGATCTAGTTCGTTATAACTATTTCACAACAGGAGAGTATTTATGGCCTTTTAAAGGTAACTCACCTGTAGGTTCATCTGTTGGTAATTTTAGAAATGTATACCCATTACCAAACAATGTAATTTCAGTTAACCCTAACCTTACTCAAAACGAAGGTTACTAACAATTTAGAATTATGAAAAAAATTATAAATAAATCAATATTTCTTTTAAGCTTTATCCTTGTTACTTTTGTAGCCTGTGATGAAGTAGAAACAGTCCAAATCAATCCAGAAGCAACAACAGAATTAAACTTATCTGTTGACAGCGTTGTGTTGATTGAAGATGATGCAGATAGTAATATCCTAAATGTTACTTGGCAAACTCCAGACTTTGGATTTGATGCTGCTCCAACTTACAATTTATTAATTGACGTTCCTGGAAGTAATTTTGGTGCACCTCAGATTGTACCTAATGGTTCTTCAAATGAGAAAGTGTTTACAGGTGCTGAACTTAACAACAAGTTGTTATCACTTGGATTAACTCCTAATGAAGAAACTTCTGTTGAGTTAAAATTACAAGTCGTTTTAAGTGATTATCAAGAATTTGATTCTAATACTGTAACTCTAGTAGTAACACCATATTCTTCTTTATTAGATTTATCTACTAACCTCGGTGTTGTAGGTAGTGCAACTCCAGGTGGTTGGGGAAATGAAAATATTCCAGACCTTCCTTTCTATACAACAACAACTCCAGATGTATATGTTGCTTACGTAACATTAAGAACTGGTGAAATTAAATTTAGAAAAGATAACCTTTGGACTGAAAACTGGGGAGACTCTGGTAATGATGGAATTTTAGATCCAAGTGGAGATAACATTGCTGTAGATGCAGGGACATACAAAATCATTGTTAATATGGCAACACTAGAATGGGAAATGGAGGAATATTCCTGGGGAATCGTAGGAAATGGTACTCTTACTGGTAATCCATCTGGTTGGGATGCTCCTGATACAAAGTTGCATTATAATTCGTATAGTGATGACTGGAGAACTGTTGCAACTTTCCTTGATGGTGAAATTAAATTTAGATTTAATGAAGATTGGGGCACAAACTATGGAGATAGTGGTAATGATGGTACAATTGATCTAAACGGAGATAACATTGGCGTTTCAGCAGGACACTATTTAGTAATAGTAAACTTTAATACTGGAGAATACTCAATAGAGGCGATGGACGTTTGGGGACTAGTAGGAGATGCTACAGAAAATAGTTGGGATGGTCCTAATCAAAAATTTATACCAGACTTTGGTATTAATGAAGGCTACTATTACATACAAGGTGCTGTTTTAACGGACGGTGAAATAAAAGTTCGTCAAAATGATGCTTGGGGAATAAATTATGGTGATGATGGTAATGATGGGACTCTAGAACTTAATGGTGCTAATATACCTGTTGATGCGGGGACATATAATATTACAATAAACTTTAGTGTAGATCCTCCTACAATTGAAAAGTATGCTTGGTAACAAACATAAGATTTAATACTATAATTACTAAAAGTCTGCATAGCACAATAATGTTGTGCAGACTTTTTTATATAAAATAAAAACTATGAAAAAAATATTACTCACTATTATATTATTTCTTCCATTATCTATAATAGCACAGGTTACTACTGATCCTAGCCCTATAGAAATTGATCAAGAAGTAACTATTACGATTCAAGAAAATAGTAATGCAACGGATTGTAATGGTTTTAGTAACCCAACTAAAATTTATGCTCATTTGGGTGTTGGTGATGATACAGATGAGTATGGAATAAGTGTCGTAGGGAATTGGGGACAAGATGATGGTGTTGGACTAATGACAGAAACTTCAACTGGTATATGGGAAATAACTTTTACTCCTAAAACTTATTTTGGATTAAATGCAGCACAAGAAGCAAATGTCACCAAAATGGGTATGGTTTTTAGAAATGAAGACGGTTCTCAAGAATTTAAGGCTAATGGCTGTCAAAACTTTATTTTTAATGTTGGTGCTTTCCAAATAGATGTATTTAGTCCAGCCCCAAGTGACAATGGTTTTTTAGTTGTAGACAATCCAGGTTCCACTGCAATTGTAGCACAAACTGGAGATGGTTCTCAAGCTAATTTTCAATTGTTTGCAAATGGATCTAGTATAAATATTCAAAATAATATATCTTTTTATTTCTATCAATTTAACAACATTACAGAAAATCAATTTTGCGAAATTGTAGTAACTCAAGGAGAAAATGTTAGGAGAAAAAGCTTTATTATATTAACAGATGGCACAATTTCTCAAAACCTACCATCTTCACCTGCAAATTTAGAAGATGGTATTAATTATCATCCATCAGATCCAACTAAAGCTACACTTCTCTTAAACGCAGAAGGAAAAGATTTTGTTTATGTTGCTGGTAGCTTTAACTCATATACTCCTACGGATGCTTTTGCTATGCGTAAAGATCCAACATCGGGGAAATTTTGGTTAGAATTATCTGGTTTAACATCAGGAGATATTGAAACCTATCAATATTGGGTAGCAGACCAAACTCCAGTTGCAGATTCACCAAAAGTGGTGAAAACTGCAGATCCTTTTTCTACATTAGTATTATCACCGTTTGATGATCCTTGGATTTCAAATACGACATTCCCAGGCTTAACAACAACATATGCTTATCCAGCAGGACAGGAACGTGAGGTAACAGTACTGCAAACTGGACAAACACCTTATAACTGGCAAGTGACTAACTTTTCTAAACCTAAAAAAGAAGACTTAATTATCTACGAAGTATTAATTAGAGATTTTGATGCAGATAGAAATTTTCAAGACTTAATAGATAGAATAGATTACTTTAAAAACTTGAATATTAATGCCATACAGCTTATGCCTGTTATGGAATTTGAAGGCAATGAAAGTTGGGGTTATAATACCTCGTTTCATTTAGCATTAGATAAATTTTATGGTACTGAAGAAAAATTTAAGGACTTTATTGATTTGTGTCATCAAAATGGTATTGCGGTAATTTTAGATGTAGCTTTAAACCATGCTTTTGGAAGAAATCCAATGAACAGAATGTGGATGGACGATCCAGATGGTGATGGTTGGGGGGAACCTAGTAGTGAAAATCCTTATATGAATGAAGAAGCTACACATAGCTATAGTGTTGGTTCAGATTTTAATCACCAATCTATATTAACGCAATATTATACAGAACGTGTTATTAAACGTTGGGTTGAAGATTTTAAAATTGATGGATTCCGATGGGATTTAACTAAAGGATTTACACAACAATGTTCTAGTGGTGATGAATCTTGTACTAATGGTTATCGCTCAGATCGTGTTGCTATTCTTAAAGATTATGCAGATTATTCTTGGAGTTTAGATCCAGACCATTATGTGATTTTTGAACATTTAGGTGGAAATTCAGAAGAAACTGAATGGGCTGAATACAAAATAGGAGAAGGCAAGGGCATTATGTTATGGGGTAAAATGACTGATCCATACAACCAAATGACAATGGGATACAATTCTAGTAATGATATTTCAGGTATGGGACACAATAGTAGAGGTTGGTCTCAACCTAGACTTGTTGGATATGCAGAGAGTCATGATGAAGAACGCCTTATGTATAAAAATGTAGCTTTTGGAGCTAGTGGGATTCAAGGAAACCTAAATACTGCCTTAAACAGAATGGATGCATTGGGAGCAATATCATTAACAATACCAGGGCCAAAAATGATTTGGCATTTTGGAGAACTAGGAATGGATAATTCAT
>JABDPN010000211.1 GCA_013042715.1 Flavobacteriaceae bacterium
GTTATTGGTAGTGAAAACCATTCTGGTGGATTAGAAAAATCTACAAGAGGACGAGGAGTTACTGTAATTTTTGGTGATGGAGCAGGAGCTGCAATTTTAAGTAGAAGTGAAGACGAAAACAGAGGTATTTTATCTTCTCATTTACATTCTGAAGGAAAACATGCTAAAGAATTATCGCTTTTAGGTCCAAGTACAGGACGTTGGGTAGATGCTATAATGTCTGAGAACGATCCAGATGATGTATCGTATTATCCTTACATGAATGGAACCTTTGTGTTTAAACATGCAGTAGTACGTTTTAGTGAAGCTATTAACGAAGGTTTAGTAACTAATAATTTAACCAATGAGGATATTGACTTGTTGATTCCACATCAGGCTAATTTACGTATTGCCCAATTTATTCAGAAAAAATTCAGATTAAGTGATGATCAAGTATTTAATAACATAACGAAGTATGGAAATACTACAGCAGCTTCAATTCCAATTGCATTAACAGAAGCTTGGGAAAAAGGTAAAGTAAAAGAAGGCGATATTGTTGTATTGGTTGCTTTTGGTAGCGGATTTACATGGGGAAGTGTCATATTAAAATGGTAAAAATAAAAAATCCGAAACGAAAAGAAGAGTGTTTCGGATTTTCCAACTATTAACCAACATTAACATTTACTAAAAATGCTACACTTATAAGACGATAGATTTTACGATTTATTTCATTTTTTAACATTATTTAACCAACTTTAACACAAATACATCAAAACAAAACCCGAAGCAGTGACGCTTCGGGTTTTTTAAATAATCCAGCATTAACACTAACCATCAAAATTAATATGGATTATTTGCTTTTATAGAATTCCGCCACCTTGTAGCTCGTCATTATCTCTCTGTTTTCTTGATTTAGCTCTGTATTTTCCATCTCCAAATCTATAAGATAGACTTGCCTGTATTGTACGGCTTTCCCAATTAAATATTCCTTCTTGTAAAAATGGTCTGTCACCTTTAAACTCAGCTCTCATAGTATCAAAAACATCATTAAAGTTTAGACTAAATGTTGCTTTACTATCTAAGAAATTGTATCTCATTCCTAAATTAACAAAGTACATTGGTTCCATTTCAAACTGCACACCTTTATTTTTACCTCTATAAAATCCAAATGCGGATAATGATAATTTTTTACTTACTTTAAAATTGTTAAACATTCTAAAGTTCCAAGCGATATTGTCTACTTCAATATTTTCTATTACAATATCATCTATTGTAGCAGAATCAGCAGGTTCAGTTAATCGTTCTGATAAACTCGTTTGAGTTTGTGAATATAAATCGAAACTTCCATTGATACTCCACCATTTTGTTGGCTTGTAATTAGAAGAGAATTCTATTCCATAAGCAGATGTATTATCGAAATTATCAAATGATAGAATAACCCTATTCAAATCTGATCTGTCAATAAAAACAGCTTGTGTAATTTCATCTTCAATTAATCTGTAGAATATACCTCCTGTAATGCTTCCTTTTTCAAGTTTTCTCGTATAATTTGCTTCTATAGAATTAGTGAATTGAGGTATTAACTCTTGATTACCATATTGTGATATTAAAGGTGTATTCCATTCTGGTAAAGGATTTACTTGTCCAACTCCAGGTCTATCTATACGTCTACTGTAGCTTAACTGATAATTGTTTTTTTCTGAAGGGTTATATGTTAGAAATACAGAAGGATAGAATTCTACATAATCATTTTCAAAAGGTAAAAATGTTTGATTTCCAGATTCTAAATCCTCTTCTAAAGCTAAAGTTTCTACATTAACTGTTTCTGCTCTTAAACCTACTTGATAGGACCATTTCTCAAACTGTTTGCTGTAAGTTGCATAGGCAGAATAGATATCTCTTTTGTAATCAAAATCTGTTGATGATGGTATGTATTCTCCTAGGTTGTTTTGAGAACGTGCATCTGAAAGATAAGAGATGGTATTGTCAAACAATCTGGCTTGAAGACCAAACTCCAATTTAGTGTCTTCAGTCAATGGATTGGTGTAATCCAGATTTAATGTTGTTCGCTTTCTGTCTGTATCTGTTATTTCAAAAAAGTTTGGTCTTGGCATAAAACCTGAAAATCTATTAAGATTGTTTGAGTCTGCGTCAAAATAGTTGTAATCTGCTTCAAATTCTAAATTATGACCCTCTTTGTCAAAATCTATTTTATAATTAAAATTGTATTGTTGTGATATATTATCGTTAATATTCTCAATAACCTGATATTGATTAAATGAACTGTCTGCGTATAATATATCTGTAGCAGCATCTACACCACCATCAAATAAATTTTGATTTGTGAAAATGGATAAGGTGTTTTTATCATTAACGTAGTAATCAATCCCAACTTTAAATAAATGTGATTTATTGTCACTTAAAACATCAATTAATTGATTAATATTTTGTTCTGGTCTTTCAATGTTTCCATTGTTAACATTTTTTGAAATGTTGTTTCCATAACTACCATAGAAATTAAATTTCCCATTTCTGTAGTTCATATCAATCGAACTATTGAATTTAGCTTCTTCTTGGTAACCAAGACCAACATTTAGATTACCGTTAAATCCAATATTAATATTTTTATGTAGTATGATATTAATAATTCCACTCATCCCTTCTGGATTATATTTTGCTGAAGGATTGGTAATTAATTCTATTGATTTTATTGAAGTAGAAGGTATTTGTTTAAGTAATTGAGCCACGGGAATATTCGATAATTTACCATCTACCATTACTCTTACATTCTGATTTCCTCTCATACTTAAAGCACCAGTTTGTTGGTCTACACTAACAGAAGGTAAATTGTTCATAATATCTGAAGCTGTAGGTCCAGCAGTAGTTAAGTCTTTACCTACTGTTATAACTTTTCTGTCTACTTTTTGTTGAATGGTAGAAACTTCTGCAATAACAGTTACAGCATCTAATTCTGCTGCAGCTTCTTCAAGATAAATAACACCTAAGTCAATTTTTGAATTTTTTCTTGAAATATCGAGAGGTTTATCTACAGTTTTATAGCCAATATATTGTACAGAAAGTGTATAAAGTCCTTCTGAAATTTTGGTGATGTTAAATTTTCCATCATCTAATGTAATACCACCTGTAACCGTTTCATTTTTGTCGTTTTTAATAACAATATTAACGTAAGGTAAGGGTTCGTTTAGAGCCTTATCTAAAACTTGTCCAGAAACAGTTCCTGCTCTAAATTCGCTTTCGGGATTTGCAAGTGCACTTTGAAAAATTATTAAAAATAGTGCACTTAAAAGAAATATTTTTTTCATTGATTTTTGATTGATTAATTTATGGTTTGTAATGTATACTATAAAGACGCGACAAACTGTTTTGTGTTACTCTATTTAACTTAACTTAACATCATTTTAACATTGAAAAATAAAAAAACACTAGTATTGGGAGCTTCTTTAAAACCAAATAGATATTCAAATATTGCTATTCATAAATTAAAGAATTCTGGTATTGAGACTGTGGCTTTTGGTTTGAAACCTGGAAATGTTTCAGAGGTAAATATCGATACAGAATTAATTGATTACGATAACATACATACAGTTATGTTGTATGTTAATCCAATGCGACAAAAA
The DNA here is from genome assembly GCA_013042715.1 of Flavobacteriaceae bacterium. GTDB lineage: Bacteria > Bacteroidota > Bacteroidia > Flavobacteriales > Flavobacteriaceae > Site-B15. The sequence goes on from JABDPN010000211.1 coordinate 3,618, forward strand.
GTATATTACGATTATATTATAAGTTTAAAACCACAGCGCGTAATTTTTAATCCAGGAACAGAAAACCCAGATTTTATTAAAATTCTAGAAGAAAATAAAATTGATTTTGAAATTGCGTGTTCGTTGGTACTACTTTCTACGAATCAGTATTAATCCAATAAATGTTATTAATCCATTAAGAGGTAAGATTTCCCAATGAAATTGATAAACTCCAATAATGCTTTCTGGTAGAATTGTTATCACATAACTTATTCCAATGGACAGAAGTCCAACTATCCAAGCGTATTTATCTTTAATTTGGTATTCAGTTAGAATTCCAAATGCAAATAAACCAAGCAATGGTCCATAAGTAAATGTTGCGAATTTAAATAAGTTACTTACCACACTGCCATCAAGTTTGTTAAATACAATGACAACTAGAATTAATAAAAGCGAAACTCCAATATGTACTTTTTTTCTAAGAGGTTTTTGTTGTTTTTTAGGTAACTTCTCAATGTTTAAAAAGTCCACTGAAAATGAAGTAGTTAGTGATGTTAACGCAGAATCTGCACTACTATAAGCAGCGGCAATTAAACCGATTAAAAACGTTAATGCTAAACCAAATCCAAGATTTTGATGCATTGCAATTT
>JABDPN010000224.1 GCA_013042715.1 Flavobacteriaceae bacterium
TTGCTACACTTATTAAAAGTAAAATACTAGACCATACAACAAGATTATTTGTAATACCAAATAGTTGATAAGCCAAGCCAGCAGTAACAATAGTTACAGCAGCTTGAATGGTAAACATTGTTGCGAAATTTAAAATAAAATATAAAATTAAAACACTTTTTCCTAATTTCTTATAACCATCTAATAATGTTTCTCCAGTTGCTGCTGCATAACGTGGACCAAATTGAAAAAAAGGATATTTAAAAATATGTATAAGCAATAGAGCCCAAATTAAACCCAAACCAAAATCTGCTCCAGCTCGAGTAGATTGTACAAGATGAGACACACCAATTGCTGCTCCAGCAAATAAAAGTCCTGGACCTAGTTTTTTAAGATGCTTAATCATTTTTTGTTTTGAATAATTTCTGCAAGAAGTTTTTTAGCTCTAAGAAGCTTAACTTTTACATTATTCATTGGTTCATCAAGTTCGTCCGCTATTTCTTGATAACTGTATTCTTGAAAAAATCTTAAGTTAATTACTTCTTGATAATGAGGTTTAAGTTTTTTAATGTCTTGTAGTAATTTTGCTAAATTTTGTTCTGTAATAATTTTATCTTCTACAGAAGGTGTTTCATCAATAATACCATGTACTTTCTCATTATGATCATGAGTTTTTTCATGAGATACTGAAGATTTTCGTTTTCTAATTTGATCTACATGAATGTTTTTAGCAATGGTCATTAACCAGGTTTTAAACTTATAATCTTCATTATATGTTTTAATTTTATCAAAAGCTTTAGAAAAAGTCTGTATCGTTATATCTTCTGCATCATTCTCGTTTTTGGTGCGTTTTAAAAGGAATCCATAGACATCATTCCAATAGGTGTCTAATAGAAAATTAAAAGCAATTTGATTATTTTCTTTTGCTTTTATTATGGCGTTTTTTATCTCCAATGCTCTTTTTTTGAAGTGAGATTTGAGATAAATATAACCAATTGTGAGACAATTAAAAATAATTCTAGTATTGGAAGTAAAACCAGAGTATCAATAGCATTTAGTTTTTTTGCAGAAAATCCATAAACTAAATATTGGATTAAAAATCTAAAACAAATTAATCCTATAACAATTTTCCACTCAAATTGAAATAAAAGTAATATAATAGCTAGTGTCCAAAATAAAAATTGAGTTACAAAAAATAGCCCAAGAAGAAATTTATGTAAAGGTTTGTAATGCTTAGCAGTAGTAACATGCCTTCTTTTTTGTCTAAACCAAGACTTATATGTTTTTTTAGGTATTGATTCAGTAAAACTTGATTTACTGTAGCAAAGTGCAGTATTCTTTCTTGAAGCGACTTGGTTGACAAATAAATCATCATCGCCAGAGCGAATATGCATATGATTCATAAAACCTCTAGCATTAAAAAATTCATCTTTTCTGTAAGCCAAATTTCTTCCAACAGCCATGTAAGGCATACCAACTTTTGCAAAACCAAAATATTGAATTGCAGTAAGTACAGTTTCAAATCTAATAAGCATATTTAGAAAACTGTTTTTTACTTTTTTATAAGCTCCAAACCCTAGTACAATAGTTTTTGTATTAGTAAAATAACTGCTCATATCTTTAATCCAATTCTTAGAAACAGGTTTACAATCGGCATCAGTAAAAAGAAGAAAATCGTGAGAGGCAGCTTTAATGCCAAGTGTTAAAGCATATTTTTTATTGCCCCAGAAAACCTCAATGTTTTCAACATTAACAATTTTTATGTTATTGTTTTTTTCTTTAAAAGATTCCATAACTTCTAAAGAATTATCGAAAGACGCATCGTTTATTAATACAAGTTCAAACTCAGGATAATCTTGATTAAGAATTAAAGGTATAAACGATTTTAAATTTTCTGCTTCGTTTTTAGCGCAGACAATTACTGAAACTGGAATATTTTTTGGTTTAGAAGGATTTACTTTAGAAAAAGCAAACCTTGAGAACACAATACCATAATAAAAGAACTGACAAAGTATAATACATATAAAACTATAAAATACAATGTCTAAAACTTCCATTTAATTATTCAGCATGATGAGGTTCTGTACAATCTTTAAATTGATCTGGTGTTTTACCACAGAATCCACAAGATTCTCCATCTTTATTTAGATGTGGATTTTGACTTGCGCAAGTGCCAGCAAATTTACCATCTTTTTTAGCCCAAATCTTAATTGCAATTCCTGCAACTCCTAGACCTAATAAAACAATAGTAATTAATACTAATTTCATAAATAAAAAATTTATGCAAAGATACAATTTTATGACTTTTTGTTATTGAATAACAATCAAATAGAAAAATATTATAAAATATTTTTAAACAATACATAAAAAAGTGACAATTATATAAATGTAGTGTCTAATAGTTAAGAATAATAATTATTTTTAACATACTAACTAATAAAACATAAATCATGAAAAAATTATTTGCAGAATTTTTTGGAACATTTTGGCTTGTTTTTGGAGGTTGTGGTAGTGCAATTTTTGCTGCTGCTTTTCCAGAATTAGGTATTGGCTTTGCAGGAGTAGCACTTGCATTTGGTCTTACAGTTTTAACAATGGCTTTTGCTGTTGGACACATCTCTGGAGGACATTTTAATCCAGCTGTATCTTTTGGGCTTTGGGCTGGAGGGAAATTTGAAGCAAAAGAATTAATTGGCTACATTATTGCTCAAGTTGTTGGTGGAATTGCTGCAGCTGCAGTATTATATTTAATAGTTACAGGAAAATCTGATTTTACAGATATTGGAGGATTTGCTGCTAATGGTTATGGAGAACTTTCTCCAGGTGGATACTCAATGACATCTGCTTTAGTAGCAGAATTTGTATTAACAGCGTTTTTCTTGTTAATTATTCTAGGAAGTACAAATGCTAGAGCACCTAAAGGTTTTGCACCTATTGCAATAGGTTTAGGTTTAACATTAATACATTTAATAAGTATTCCTATTACAAATACTTCTGTTAATCCAGCTCGATCTACTAGTCAAGCATTATTTGCAGGAGGAGATTTTACAGGTCAATTATGGTTGTTCTGGGTTGCGCCAATAGCAGGTGCAATTGTTGCAGGATTTATACATAAGGCATTATTCGACAAAGAATAATAATCACAGATTGATTAAATAAAAATGGCTCGTATTAGCGAGCCTTTTTTATTTGTATAATAAGTTTAATTATTCTCTAATTCTATTTGTGCTACTTCTTTATCTCTGGAAGCAGTTTCAGAACTGTTTTTATCTTCTATAGTTATAGATAAACTTAAAGCATCTTCTATGTATGGTACAGATTTAAGATTGCCTTCAGTAGGGTTGAGAATTCCTAAATCAATCATCTTATCGTTTACTTGTGCCCACATTCTGTAGTATTGTTCATCAGATAATTGTGGAAGCGACACTACGTCTATGAGAGATGATTTATTAATAGGATTAATATAAGCAACAGTTTTTAAATCTTTTGCACGTTCATTTCCTCTTAATACGTATTTGTAAGTTTCAGGATCGTTAAGTTTTTTAAGTTCAGACATGACATTGTCTAACTTTTTATTGTTATTATCAATATCATCTCTTAAATCAAAAATCTCTTCAGCTATAGTATTGTTTTCATCCTTCAATTCTTCACTTTGACTGTAGAAAATATAAGAAGTTCCAGCAAAAATTAGTGCAGCAATACTAGCAGCAATACTAAACCAGTAAGGAATTTTTGGTTTAGAATTCATTTCAATTAGAGTTGTATCATGAATCGAAGATAAGATATTATCTAAAGCATCTATAGGTGGTTTTACAGCATTGGCTCTTGCATTAATTTCAAGTTGTGCTTGTAAAATTTCGTATTCTTCTTGAAGTTCAGGATATTTTTTTAAATATGATTCTATTTTATTGTTTTCTACAGCAGTAGTGTCTCCTATAACGTACTTGTCTAGTAAACCAGAATTCAAAATATCGAGTAATTTTTTATTCATAATTGTACATTTTAAGGATTATATATTTTTCTTAATTCTCTTAATCCAATTTTTAATCTAGACTTAATTGTACCCAACGGAATATCTAATTCTTCGCTAGCTTCCTGTTGTGTCATACCTTCAAAATAGAGAGCTTTTAACACAATCTGATACTTTGGTTCTAGAGTTGCAACATGCTTTTTTAAATCGATTGTATCTTGATTTAATTGGTATGCTGGTAACTTATATACGTTGGAATTATTAATTTGGATTTCTGTATCAAGCTTCTTGCTATTACTGCGTAATTTATCGATAGCAGTGTTACGTGCAATTCTGTATAGCCAAGTAAAGAGCTTTGCTTTTTTAGAATCGTATTTATTAGAGTACCTCCAAATTTTAACAAAACATTCTTGTAAAGCATCTTCTGCCAATGCTTCATCTTTGGTTATTTTATGAATTATTCCAAATAAAGCACTTGAATAATTATCGTAAATAAGCGGAATTGCGCGTTGATCTTCTTCCTGTAATAGACTAATGATATGTTTTTCTAAATTGGAAATAGTAATATTATTTTAAGTTAGAAAATAGGTTTTAATGCTGATTTTGATTTATAACGAATAATATTACTAAATAATATTTACTTCTGCTTCTAATTTAATATCAAAAATGATTTTAATAGTGTTTTGAATAATTTTTGAAAGTTTTAAAATATCTTTTCCTTGTGCGCCACCATAATTAACAAGAACTAATGCTTGGTTTTTATGCACACCATAAT
>JABDPN010000233.1 GCA_013042715.1 Flavobacteriaceae bacterium
GAGTATAGATTTACTTAAATCTAAAAAGCAAATTATGCAAGATTTAGATGAGGTGCACCTAAAAGTAGTAGATATTTCTTATGAAGGCGAATGGTTAATGGACGATGCAATTACATTGGAAGATGTAAAGCAAGCAATTTCAAATTTACCTGAAAAGTATAAATATGTAGTGATGCTATTCTTAATTGAAGGTTACGATCATCAAGAAATATCTCAAATATTAAGTATTTCTGAAGTCGCATCAAGAACACAATTATCCAGAGGTAAAGTAAAATTAAGAGATGTTTTAAATCACAAAAGAAATGGCACAAGATATTAGAAAGTTGTTCGAAAATGAAAGAAATCTATCAAAAGACAAAATGCCTAAAGACCATGAATCTAGATTTCTTGAAAAATTAGAAAATGAGTTACCAAATATTAGAACTAATACTAAATATTCATTTCTAAATATTGCTGCTAGTGTAGTTTTATTATTAGGAATAGGTTATTTGTCCTATACATTTTTAATACATCCAGAAGCAGATAATAGTGACGGTACAGAAGTCGTTTCAACCAAGTCAATTGGAGAAATTTCTCCACAATTAAAAAAAGTTGAAGATTATTACTTAGCAAATATCAATATGGAATTATCCAAAATAAAATACACACCAGAAAGTAAAGAATTATTTGATGGTTACGTAGAACGTATGGATGAGTTAAGTAAAGAATACGACAAACTTACTGAAGAGTTGATTAGTTCGGGACCTAACGAAAGCACTGTTACAGCTTTAATAGACAATCTTAAATTACGATTGAATTTGCTTTATCGTTTAAAAGAAAAGTTAAATGAGTTAAATAACGAACCTACTTTTATAGAAAGTCAAGGTTAAATCAATCAATTAAAAAAATGAAATCAAAGATTCAAGAACACATTAAAATTAATAGATTTAAAGTGAGTAAACAGTTAAAAATAATAACACTAATCTATTTATTTTGTTTTGTAGGTATAGTAAATGCACAACAGAAAGTAAAAAAACTTTCACATTCCATAGAGACTAATAAAGATGTTACAATAGATCTAAACACAAGTCATACTAATATTGTAATAGATACGTGGAATAAAGGATATGTTGAAGTGGAGGCTTATGTTGAAAGTAAAGAACTAAGCAAGGAAGAATTAAATGAAGTTTTAAAGAATTGGTCTGTTAATGTAGATGGTTCAATGCAAAATGTAGCCATTAGAACTGGAGCTGACTCAAATCATAATTTCGATTGGAATTTTGATTTTACAGAGTTAGAAGCATTGGATGCTTTAAAAGATTTAAAGTTAAATATTGCAGATTTACCTGAAGGTATAGTAATTCCAGAAATGAATTTTAATATTCCAGAGTTACCAGAAATGCCAGAACTACCTGAGTTGCCAGAACTTCCAGAAGGCATCAATAATATTCATTTTGATTCCGATCGTTATAAAAAAGAAGGCGAAAAATACTTGGAAGAATGGAGTAAAGAATACGAAGATAAGTATGGAAAAGACATGCAATTAAAGATGGAAGCTTGGGCAAAAAACTTTGCAGACTCCGATTTTGAAAAGAAAATGGAAGAATGGGGGAAAAAATTCGGAAAAAATTTTGAAAAGAATTTTGGTAAAGATTTTGAACTGAAAATGGAAAAATGGGGAGAAGAATTTGGAAAGGACTTTGACAATAAAATTTCAGAATGGGCGGAATCTTATACAGAGAGTATGGAGAAACATGCTAAAGCATTAGAAAAGCATGCAGATTCAAAAGAAAAAGAATACGCTAAGCAATTAGAAAAAAAAGAAAAAGAAATTGAAAAACGATTAAAAGAACGAGAAGTTCGCGTAATGGAATTGAAACATCTAGATGGTAAGCACAGCAAAGTTAAAAAGACGATTAAAATTAAAATGCCTAAGGACGCTAAACTAAAGGTAAATGTTCGTCATGGAGAAATTAAGTTTGCTACTGTAGTTAATGATCTAAAAGCGAATTTATCTCATACAAAATTAGTTGCAAATAGTATTGATGGAAGCGAGACTTCCATCAATGCTTCTTATGCTCCTGTTTTAGTAACCAATTGGAATGCTGGAGAATTAATTCTTAAATACGTAGATAATGCTAAAATAAATAATGTACAGGCTTTAATGTTAAGATCGAACTCATCTAATTTAATAATAGACAAATTATATGATAATGCTTTAGTTGATGGTAGTTTTGGTGATTTTTCAATTAATTCTATAGCAGATTCATTTTCAAGTTTAAATATTATCTTGGATAACAGTGATGCCGTTATTAAGCTTCCTGAAACAGAATTTAATTTTCAATTTTTTGGAACACATTCCAGCCTTAAGCATCCTAAAAAAACCTCTAAAAATCTATCTTCTTTTTCAGATGGTACTACTTCTAATGGAAAAACAATTATTGTAAATGCGAAATACAGCAACGTAATTATGCAGTAATTATTTATTTTTGAGTTCTAATTCAAAAAATGAACTCTAAAGAATTTTCTTCTTTTCTCTCAAATATAAGTCACGATAACATAAATGTTATTGACGATTCCATTCTAAAATCAGAATATATTCCTATTGATTTATCAATATCTAATAACGATTTAGATACGTTTAACATCACATCTTCCAAAGCATGGGAAGATTATATAGCGACATACTTAAAAAATCAAGCAAAATCAGTTGCATTTGGAGGTTATTTAGAACACCGAAATCTCTATAAACGAAGTAAAACCTTCAACCAGCAAAATCCAGAAACAGAACGTAATATCCATTTAGGAATTGATATTTGGCATGCTGCTGGAACATCTGTTTTAGCTGCATTTAATGGCGAAATACATAGTTTTAAAGATAACGATGCTTATGGAGATTATGGTCCAACAATTATTTTAAAACATAAAACTAAAGGTGTACAATTCTTCACACTTTATGGACATTTATCGCGCGAATCATTATCTAAAATTAAAATTGGTAATACTGTAAAACAAGGTGAATGTATTGCAAAACTTGGTGAACCTGAAGTCAATGGGGTCTATGCCCCACATTTACATTTTCAAATTATTAGAGATATTCAAGGGAATTTTGGTGATTATCCTGGAGTATCATCTTTAAAAGACCTAGAGTTTTACAAAGAAAACTGTCCAGACCCAAATTTGGTATTAATGCTTAGTTAGTTTTGTTTTTCCTAAAGCCAGTTTTTTTCCAACAATAAATCCTGTAATAATACTTGCTAAATCTACAACGACAAACCAAGTAGGGGAAGGGATTAGAAAATAATAGGCAATGGAAATTATTACCATTAATCCACCAACGATATAAGACGGTATCATTGAAGTTTTCGCAATTATACCAGCCACAAACATACCAACTAATATACCAAGTCCGTGAGCTATAGCAACAAAAACCATGTTACCTTTTGGAATGCTTTCGATATTACTTTTGATAGACTCCATATTACTGGAATCAATGAAATCAGGCATAGGAAAAATGGTATGTCCAATTTTTTCAACTATAAATACTGTAGCTGAAGCTGCTATTAATCCCACAATTGTTGCTAGTACTTGTTTCATGACTTTTAGTTTATAAGTTAGAATATGAAGATAAAAAAAATCCTGATAGGTTTTATATCAGGATTTCTATAATTTAAAAGAAAATCTCGTCAGTTTGAGTGTTTTTGCGTAGCAAAAATGTATCGAAAACTAGTGATTTTCGCCTAAAAACCTATTCTCGCTACAATTCTTCTACATTATATAAAAAAATCACTCGAATTGACGGTTTTTAATTTTATTAAAAATTATTTTTAACTAAAGTTATTTAGTTAGTTATGAAAGTTAACAAAAAATCCTGATAACATAAGTATCAGGATTTAAATATCAATACTAAAATAATGTTTTTAGTCTTCCACCAAAACCCATTCACCTCGAGCAATTAGTGGTTCTGCTTGTTTGTATTTAACAGTTTTATTCTCACCACTCATTACGTTTTTAATGGTAACACGTTCGTTACGTCCAATCTTTGGTTTGTCACGAACAATAGTCTCAACAACTTGTTGTTTTTGAGTATTTCCAGCTGCTCTGGATTGTGCAGAACGCTCATCCATATTAGGTATTTCTTCCTTAGTTGTTTCTAACTTCTCTTTACGTCTGGCTTTAGCTTCTTGAATGGTGTCTGCAGTTTCTTGTGGAATTTCGCCTTTAAACAAGAATGAAATCACATCTTTATTCACTTGGTCAATCATGGCTTTAAACAGCTCAAAAGACTCAAACTTATAAATTAATAATGGGTCTTTTTGCTCATGAACAGCTAACTGAACCGATTGTTTTAATTCATCCATTTTGCGTAGATGTGTTTTCCAGGCATCATCAATTATGGCTAAAGAGATATTCTTTTCAAAATCAGTTACCAATTGTTTACCATTGGTATTATAGGCTTTTTCAAGATCTGTAATAACTTGAAGCGTTTTGATACCATCTGTAAATGGTACGACTATACGTTTAAATTTATCGCGTTGTGTTTCATATACATTCTGTATGACTGGAAATGCTAAATCTGCATTACGCTCCATCTTCTCCTCATAATGCTTGAAAGCTGATTCGTAAACCGTATGAGCAATTTCCTGAACGCCAAGTTTATCAAACGCTTCTTTACTTATTGGCGAGCTCATAGAGAAGTAACGAATCAATTCAAATTCAAAATTCTTATAATCGTTAGCATCTTTATTGGTTTGTGAAATGCCTTCCGACGTATCGTAGATCATATTAGCTAAATCTACTCGTAAGCGTTCACCAAATAAAGCATGAAAACGACGTTTGTAAACAACTTCACGTTGTGCATTCATAACATCATCGTATTCCAGAAGACGTTTACGAATACCAAAGTTGTTTTCTTCCACTTTCTTTTGTGCACGCTCAATGGATTTAGAAATCATAGAATGCTGAATCACTTCACCTTCTTTTAATCCCATTCTGTCCATCATTTTAGCAATACGTTCACTACCAAACAAACGCATTAAATTATCTTCTAACGACACATAGAATTGCGAACTTCCTGGATCTCCTTGACGTCCTGCACGACCACGTAACTGTCTGTCTACACGTCTGGAATCATGTCGCTCTGTACCAACAATGGCTAAACCTCCAGCTTTTTTAACTTCATCAGATAGTTTAATG
>JABDPN010000084.1 GCA_013042715.1 Flavobacteriaceae bacterium
AATCTATACATGGCGTTTATCCTGAGTAGTTTTACAAAAAAGTTTTTACATTAACATCTTGTAAAATAACTATTAATATTAGGGTAGGATTTTTAGTCTCTTATTTGTTATATTTATAAATATAACAAACTTAAACACTACTACTGCTATGAAATCTAAAATTACTCTTATTGTATCCATTTTTGTATTTTTCAGTTTAACTGTTAATTCACAAACCATTTGGGATGGTCCATCAATTACAGTTACTAAATCAAATTCTGCCGATTGGACTTTGGAGGAAAACCAAGATAGAATTACTCCAACGGTTTGGTTAACTAGAAAAAATGCTCAAGGTCAATTTAATATAGCACAGGAAACAGGTTATTCTTTTGGAAGCCCTGTTGATACAGAATGGGGTTGGGGAACAACTGCAGATATTGGTAGTATTACATTTTATAATTGGGAGGAAGCTACAAACGATTTTAATCCATATGGAGATCATTTAAATATTTCTGATGGTCCAATGGTTTTACATTTAATAACAGATAATATCTATATTGATTTACAATACAATTCATGGACATCAGGAAATAATGGTGGAGGATTTTCATACACAAGATCAAGTGATCCAGCATTATCTTTAAATAATTTTGAAAGTAGAACTTTAAAGATTTACCCAAATCCAACATCAAATTTTCTAAATATTAAAAATTTAAAAGAGAATCAAAATATTGAAATCTATGATATTTTAGGAAATAAAGTTATTGAATTATATTATATTATTGATACAACAATTGATATCTCTAATCTAAGTAAAGGGTTATATTTTTTAAAAGTAAATGCATATAAAGAATCAATTATTAAGATTCTTAAAAAGTAAAATTTATAATTACATTAATAAAAAGGACTACTTGATGTAATTGTTTTTTTTAATTTTTGGCTACTGTTATCAGCTTTAATTTCCTTGTTATCCGCATCATATCACTTTTTTAAAATTCAAAAAAATAATTAACTATAAATTAAAAAGATTAATAATTTATTAATATTTAAAACTTTTTAATAATTATATAACAATTGTATGTTTGCTAATATTTAAAAATTATGGACAACTATAGTCACAATCTTTTTAAAGAGCTTCATAATGTAATTGAAGGGTTAGATACAGATTTAGTTCAAAAAGATCGAAAGCAAATTTTACAACCTTTAGTTAATTATATACAAAGTAAGGTAAATAACTTAGTAGCAATTAATCTAAATTTTATTTGCACTCATAACTCAAGACGCAGTCATCTGTCTCAAGTTTGGGCACAAACGCTAGCTGCTCATTATAATATTAAAGGTGTGCATTGTTATTCTGGAGGAACAGAAGCAACAGCAATGTTTCCTATGGTTGTAGAAACATTAGTAAATGCTGGATTTAATATCAATACAATATCAGAAGGAACAAACCCTGTGTATAGTATTAAAAATGGAGATAATAATCCACCAATTATTGGATTTTCTAAGACTTTTGACGATAGTTTTAATCCTAAATCTAATTTTGCAGCAATTATGACCTGTAATCATGCAGATGAAAATTGTCCTTTTATTCCAGGAGCAGAACAACGTATTCCTGTTACCTATATAGATCCAAAAGTTTCAGATAATACACCAAATCAAAAACAAACCTATCATGAGAGAAGCTTACAAATTGCAACAGAAATGAAATATGTTTTCTCAAATATAAACCATCATTAAAAGTTTTATAAAGATGAAGAAGAAGCTTAGTTTTTTAGATAGCTATTTAACCTTATGGATTTTTCTAGCTATGGCTATTGGTGTTGCTATTGGTTATTTTATCCCGTCATTTGCTAGTAAAATAAATTCATATAGTAGCGGAACAACTAATATTCCTATAGCAATTGGTCTAATAGTAATGATGTATCCTCCTTTGGCAAAAGTTAATTATGCCTTACTACCTAAGGTTTTTAAAAATGTAAAAATACTTTCAATTTCATTGGTACTTAACTGGATAATAGGCCCAGTTCTAATGTTTGTTTTAGCATTAATCTTTCTTCAAGATCATCCAGAATATATGGTTGGTTTAATTCTAATAGGGTTAGCACGATGCATAGCTATGGTTTTAGTTTGGAATGATTTAGCAGAAGGCAGTAGCGAATATGGTGCAGGTTTAGTTGCATTAAATAGTATTTTTCAAGTGTTTGCATATAGCTTTTATGCTTGGCTATTTATAACTGTTTTACCTCCTTATTTTGGATTTGAAGGCGCTATAGTTGATATATCAATAGCTACTATTGCTGAAAGTGTAGCAATTTATTTAGGAATACCTTTTGTACTAGGTATTTTATCTAGATTATTATTAGTAAAACTTAAAGGAGAGGAGTGGTATACTAAAAAGTTTATACCAACAATTTCACCTCTTACCCTAATCGCGCTTTTATTTACAATCGTTGTTATGTTCTCCTTAAAAGGTGAATTAATTGTAGAAATTCCAATGGATGTTGTTACAATTGCGATTCCTTTATTAATATATTTTGCTATAATGTTTTTAATTGGATTCTTTGTTAGTAGAGCTCTTGGAGCAACTTACGATAAGAATGCAGCCATAGCATTTACAGCTGCTGGAAATAACTTTGAACTCGCTATAGCTGTTGCTATTGCTGTGTTTGGATTAAATTCAGGACAAGCTTTTGCAGGAGTTATTGGTCCTTTAGTTGAAGTACCTGCTTTAATTTTATTGGTCCGAGTAGCCTTTTGGTTACGAAAAAAATATTACTAATTTTACATTTATTTTTAGGTTTATTTTAAAAAAAACACGATTTAATGCTATTATTTAATTTTTTGGCTTCATCTTTGCAACTTAATTATTAATAATAAATTTTTTAAAAATGAGTAAAGGAACAGTAAAGTTCTTTAATGATACCAAAGGTTTTGGTTTCATTACAGAAGAAGGTTCAGAAAAAGAACATTTTGTACACATTTCTGGATTAATTGATGAAATTCGTGAAGGTGATGAAGTAGAATTTGATCTAACTGAAGGAAAAAAAGGATTAAACGCAGTAAACGTAAAAG
>JABDPN010000250.1 GCA_013042715.1 Flavobacteriaceae bacterium
GTTAATCCTCCAACAGCATACAAAGATAGTTTTTCAATAAATTGTCTACGTTCTAATTTATTATGTGCATAATCGTCATATAAATCAAATACTTCTTGGCTAATTTGCTTTTTATTTATTTTTTTCATGTCTTCAATTTAGTAATTTTTTATAAAATCTTTTTTAATAATGGTTTTATACTAATTTGGTTAATTTTTATAAGTTCTTCTTTTGCAATAGCGAAATCTTCTGGAGATTTATCTTTAGAGAGTTTAAATTTTCCTTCCCAAGAGTCTATTGAGATTTCAAACATTTTAATATAATTTAAGTTTCGCTCCATACTTTTATTATTAGCATCTAAAACATAATTGTGTTGAGGATGTTCCAGAAAATCAGTCATTTTTATAAGTGATGTTTTTAGAGCTTCTTTGTCTACAACCTCAATAACAGTTCCTTTAAGATGAACTCTTATATAGTTATAAGTTGGAAGTGTCTTTGTTTTAAAAAGGCTAGGAGAGATGTAAGCTTCAGGACCGTGAAAAATAACGCTTACAGGAAGCTTGCTTTTTAATAATTCTGCATGAGGATTAAATTTATCAATATGCCCAATAAGCTTATCGTCCTCAAAAACCAAAGGCAAATGTGTTATTAATGGTTGGTTGTCTTTTACAGAAATAACTGTAGCTAGAGGATATTCTTTAATCACTTCAATCATATGAAGTTTATTATGGTCTTGATAATGTTTTGGAGGATATTTCAAAATATAATGGTTTTATTGCTTCTGAAATTTACAATATTTATATTTACTTCATGACTAAAAAGCCACAATCGTTTTCCATAAAAAACTGGTCTCAAGGTGATCAGCCTCGAGAAAAATTAAGAGATAAAGGTCGAGCTTCTTTGAGTGATGCAGAATTAGTGGCTATTTTAATTGGTTCCGGAAATAGGGACGAAAGTGCTGTAGATTTATGTAAACGTATTTTGGCTAGTGTCGATAATAATTTAAGCGAATTAGGTAAGTTGTCTATTAAGCAGCTCATGGCTTTTAAAGGTATTGGAGAAGCAAAAGCCATTACTATTGCTGCAGCTCTAGAGTTGGGAAGACGACGAAGAGGAGAAGATGCCTTAGAAAAGAAAAAAATAACATCTAGCGCTTCTGTTTTTGAGTTGATGCAACCTATTTTAGGGGATTTACCACATGAAGAATTTTGGATTATTTATTTAAACAATTCAAACAAAGTTTTACAGAAACAGCAACAAAGTAAAGGTGGTATAACAGGAACTCTTGTAGATGTACGTTTGGTTTTAAAGCATGCTTTAGAAGTTGGAGCAACAAGTATTATTCTCACACATAATCATCCATCAGGAACCTTAAAACCTAGTGAGTCTGACATACAATTAACTAAAAAATTAAAACATGCTTCAGATAGTTTGGATATTAAAGTTTTAGATCATCTTATTGTCACAGAAAAAGCATACTTTAGTTTTGCAGACGAAAACCTCTTATAAATGCTGTTAGTCTATACACCACATATTACTTCGCGTTTAAAGTTTATTTTTAAGCAAGTTTGTACACGTATTTTAGGTATTGAAGTTGGATTCACATCTAAGGTTGAAGAGCTAGTTGCACATGATAGTTTAAAAATGTCGTATACCAAACAGCAATTAGGTAATGAGTTTTTTATAAAAAGTCACTCGATTTTGTTTGAGCAAGGTATTTCAGATTTAGATATTAATATACAAGACTGGGAAGATACCAAATGCTTTTTTTATAATGGTACTAAAAGTTCTATACCTTTCGATATTTTTGCAGCTTCATTTTTTATGCTTAGTCGTTATGAAGAATATTTACCGCATCTTAAAGACGAATTTGGACGTTTTCCAAAAGAAGATAGTTTAGGGTTTAAACATAAATTTTTGCATCAACCAGTTGTAGATATTTGGGCTTATAAATTTAGAGATTCATTAAAAGCTAAATTTCCAAATTATAAATTTCCAAAACGTAAATACGATATTGATGTTGTTATTGATGTACCAACTGCTTATTACTTTAAGCATAAAGGTATGTTAAGAACTATTGGTGGTACTCTTAGTGATATTGGGACATTTAGGTTTAGACAACTATATCAACGCTACTTAGTTTTGTTAGGATTAAAAAAAGACCCATACGATACCTTTAACTGGATTATTAATAAGCAAAAGCAATTAAAAAAACGCTTTAATAGCTTTTTCTTAATTGGAGACTTCTCTACGTATGATAAAAATGTGAGTATCAACAAAAAGCGGTTTGTATCGCTTATAAAAGTTGTAGGTGATTACTGTAAAGTTGGCTTAAAAGCTTCTTATTTTGCAGTAGAGAATTCTAAAATTCTAAAAAAAGAGAAAAATAATTTGGAGCATATTATAAATACAACCTTAACAACATCCAGAAACTCCTTTTCTAAGCTTAATTTACCATATACATATAGAAATTTAATAGATCTAGAGATTTTTAAGGATTATACCATGGGTTACACAAATGCTATTGGTTTTAGAGCAGGAACATGCTCACCATTTTTATTTTACGATTTAGATTACGAAATCCAAACACCACTTGAGATTCATTCTTTTCATTTGTTGGATTTTGCACTTTTAGATTTTCAATCTCAGTTAGATAAAAAAGAACGTTTACAAAGACTCATTCATGAAGTTAAAAAAGTAGATGGTACGCTTACAACAATTTTTCATAACTACTCGTTTAGTAACGAAGAACGTTGGAAAGGATTTAAAGAATTATTTACAATGGTATTAAACTCAACTGATGAAGATTGATAATATAACACATGTTTTTTTTGATTTAGATCACACACTTTGGGATTTTGATAAAAATTCGGCATTAACTTTTAAGAAAATTTTTAATCAGAATAAAATTGATATAAACCTAAGTGAGTTTTTAGAAGTTTACTTACCAATAAATCTCAGCTATTGGAAACTTTACAGAGAAGATAAAATTGATAAATCTTCTTTAAGATTTGGAAGACTTAACGATGCATTCACAGCTTTAGATATAAAAGTTAAATCAAGCATGATACATAAATTGTCTGAAGATTACATAACGTATTTATGCACCTTCAACCATTTGTTTGATGGAACTAAAGAAATTCTTGATTATTTAAAACCAAAATATAAACTACATATTATTACTAATGGCTTTAAAGAAGTACAGCAAGGCAAGTTAAATCAAGCAAATATTAACCATTATTTTGAAACTGTTACAAACTCAGAAATGGTAGGTGTTAAAAAACCAAACCCTAGAATTTTTCATCATGCTTTAGACAAAGCAAGTGCTATACCTAATAATAGTATCATGATAGGAGATAACTTCGAAGCAGATGTATTGGGCGCAATAGATGTTGGTTTAGATGCCATTTGTTTTAATTATCATAATGAAGAATTGCACAAAGACATAAAAGAAATAAATTCCTTGTTAGAAATTAAAAACTATTTGTAGATCATAAATTGTATATTTAGCCTATTAATTTAATTATTTTAGACATGAAAAAAGTATGGCTTACGTTGTCTGTTTTGTTTGTAATGTTTTCTAATGTTTTTGCACAAACGTCAGTAAATAATTATAAATATGTTGTAGTTCCTGAACGCTTTGAATTCTTAAAGAAAAACGATCAGTTTCAACTAAACTCACTTACAAAATTCTTATTAGAGAAAGAAGGTTTAATGGTTTTTATGAGTAATGATAATATTCCTAAAGATTTGGCAGAAAATAGATGTTTAGTTCTTAATGCTAAAGTTATTGATCATAGTAAGTTATTTAAAACCAAACTAAAATTAGAATTATTAGATTGTTATAATAATGTAGTTATAGAATCAAAGATTGGAGAATCTAGAGAAAAGGAATTTAGAAAAGCTTATCACGAAGCTCTAAGAAATGCTTACGAATCAATAAAAGGAATGAACTATGCATATACTCCTAAAGATAGAGTACCAAAAGTAGAGATAGAATCAATAAAAGAAGACAAAAAAGGAATGGTAGCTGTGGTATCACCAAATATAAAAGAGCCTACTAAAGAACCTGTAAAAGTTAAAGAGCCAAATGAACTTAAAAAACCTGCAAAAAAAGCTGTACCTGTCGCTGTAGTTAAATCTCCAGAAAAAAACCCTGAGGTAAAAAAAGAAATTGTTGTAGAAAAGAAATCGCAAGACATACTTTACGCACAACCAATAGATAATGGTTATCAACTTGTAGATATGTCTCCTAAAGTTGTTATGATATTAATCAACACTTCTTTAAAGGACGTTTATGTTGTAAAAGGGCAGGATGCTATTGTTTACAAAAAAGATGGGAAATGGTATCATTCAAAAGGTACAAACTCACTAGAGGCGCTTAATATTAAGTTTTAGAAGAAAAGAATCAGATTAATAATTGTATTTATTTTTCCAACGTTTTTTAAGAAAATCACGAAGTGCATTTTCTCTTAGATTATCACCTGGATCGTAAAGTTTAGTTCCTGAAATTGATTCTGGAAGAAATTCGTGATTCGTAAAATTATTTTCGTAGTTATGTGCATATTTATATTTGTCGCCATAACCTAATTCTTTCATAAGCTTAGTTGGTGCATTTCTTATCGATAATGGGACACTTAAATCACCAGTTTTCTGAACTAAATCTTGAGCTTTTCCAATAGCTTTGTAGGAAGCATTACTCTTTGGAGAACTTGCTAGATACGTAGCGCATTGACTTAAAATAATTCTTGATTCAGGATAACCAATTATAGAAACTGCCTGAAATGTAGAGTTTGCAATAACTAATGCAGTTGGATTTGCATTTCCAATATCTTCACTTGCTAGAATAAGCATACGTCTAGCTATAAACTTTACATCTTCACCTCCTTCAACCATTCTTGCTAACCAATACACAGCTGCATTAGGATCACTACCTCTTATAGACTTTATAAAAGCGGAAATTATATCGTAATGTTGTTCTCCAGTTTTGTCATATCGTACAGTATTATTCTGCACTTTGTCTAAAACCAGCTTATTAGTTATGGTTATTTTTTCTGAATTATTAGAATTAACAATAAGCTCAAAAATGTTAAGTAGTTTTCTAGCATCACCTCCGGACAAACGTAATAATGCTTCAGTCTCTTTAAGATTTATATTTCTCTTAGATATGATTTCATCTTTTTCAATAGCACGTTTTAAAAGTGATTCTAAATCGGTTTTATCAAAAGAATTTAATATATAAACCTGACAACGTGATAAAAGTGCAGGAATAACCTCAAAACTTGGGTTTTCTGTTGTTGCACCTATTAATGTAACCCAACCTTTTTCTACAGCTTGCAACAAGGAATCCTGTTGCGACTTACTAAATCTATGTATCTCGTCTATAAATAGAATAGGGTTTTTTGTAGTAAACAAACCACCACTTTGTTTGGCTTTATCTATAACATCTCTAACATCTTTTACACCAGAATTTATGGCACTTAAGGTGTAAAATGGACGTTTAGACTCATTCGCAATAATATTGGCTAAAGTTGTTTTACCAATTCCTGGTCGTCCCCAAAATATCAAAGATGGAATTAAACCTTGTTTTATAGATTTTGTTAACGAACCCTTTTTACCAACTAAATGTGATTGACTTATATAGTCTTCCAGGGTATGAGGACGTAATCGTTCTGCTAAAGGTTCGTTCATAACAGTAAAATTAATTTAAATTTTGGTATTAAGAATGACAATTTTACATAATCCATATATTTGGTTAACTATTTGCAGGACAAATCTTAAATTTATAATATGAGAACACAAGACGAATTTCAATATTCTACAGGCGTTATAGGATATCCTATCTTTTTTGTCTTGTTTTTATGGATTGTGTTTTGGTTTGAAGTTCGTTTTAATTTTAGTTTTAACAGCTTTGGAGTTTATCCCAGAACTTTTGAGGGTTTAAGAGGCATTTTGTTTAGCCCATTTATTCATAGTGATATTGAACATTTGTATCATAATTCCATACCATTACTAGTATTGTCTATGGCTTTATTTTATTTCTATAAACCTATTTCTTGGAAAGTATTGGGTTATGGAATCTTACTATCAGGATTTTTAACGTGGTGCATTGGAAGACCTGCAAATCATATTGGAGCAAGTGGATTGATCTATGTATTAATGAGTTTTATTTTGTTTAAAGGAATTTTTGCTAAACACTATAGACTAATAGCATTGTCCTTACTTGTAGTGTTTCTATATGGAAGTATGATTTGGTATGTGTTTCCAATTAAAGAAAACATGTCTTGGGAAGGCCATCTCTCAGGCCTCTTAGTTGGGTTGTTTTTTGCTCTGTTTTTCAGGAAATCTATTGCAAAACCTATTAAATACAAATGGGAAGATCCAAACTATAATGAAGATGACGATCCCTTTTTAAAACATTTTGATAAAGACGGAAACTTTATTGAACATAAAGAACCAGAAATAGAGGAGGAGACCCCAACTATTAAATATACTTTTAAAAAAGATAGAGAATAGAAATGATGAGTCTTAAATAAAACTGACTTTTAGTTTATTGACGTTGTCTAACAGCTTCGTATAAAAATGCTCCACAAGCTACCGAAACATTAAGCGAAGCAATATCACCTAAAAGCGGCAATTTAGCTTTATCATCTGCAAGTTTTAAGATGGAAGGTGAAATTCCTTTACCTTCAGAGCCCATTATAAT
>JABDPN010000251.1 GCA_013042715.1 Flavobacteriaceae bacterium
TGCTAGAGCTATTGTAAACAATCCTAAATATCTTTTTTGTGATGAACCAAATTCTGGTTTAGATCCAAGAACTGCAATAGTAATTGATAATCTAATTCAGGAAATTACAGACGAATATCAAATTACAACCGTAATTAACTCACACGACATGAATTCTGTTATGGAAATAGGTGAAAAAATAATATTTCTACAACATGGAATAAAGGAATGGGAAGGATCAAGTGCAACTATTTTTAAAACAGACAATAAAGCAGTAACAGATTTTGTTTACTCTTCTGAATTATTTAAGAAAGTGCGTAAAATGTATATAGACGAAAATATTTAGTTGTATCGTCTAACTATAAGCGAATCTAAATCAAGCCTTTCTTTTAAAAATTTAGCTAATCGTTCTTCGTTTTTAACTTTTTTCTCTTCTGTAGTTAAAGAATCCACCCATTTTACATTAAACACTTTTAAAGTATCTATTGTTTTAAAATTACTGGTGATCTTATTTGAATACGAGAATTGCTCTAAATTTTCATAATTTATTTTTACTTCTTTCACGACTTCATCAAAAGGTATTTGGTCACGTTCTAGCAATGATAATTTTGCAACTTTATTCTCGAGATAATTAATTTTTTGTTGTTTAGTCAATAAATCTAAAGAATCCCTAGAACGTAATTCTTCCATATATTCTAAGTTATTCACTTCTCTAAAAGTAGCTTGATTTATAACTAACTTCGTTTCATGAAGCATATTATAATTTGATAATCTCTGTTTAAGTAATTCTTCTGTATCTTCAGATATTTCATCTGAACCAAAAGTTGTAATTTCTATAACAGATCCTGCTTCAGAATCGTAATTAAAAACTGCGTTCTTCTTTATATAATTTGAATTTGGCAGACCTTCAAGCTCTGTTGCAATATACTTTTTTGCATCATTATTAAAACGACTTTCCTTTAAAACACTTAAAAAAGTTAATACTGCTGGAACCATAACAGCAATTGCTAAAACAGTTGCAATTCTACCAATTCTTGTTCTCTTTTTAGAATTAGCATATTTAAGCATTGGAAAACGCAACACTTTTATCACCAAGAAAGTAGCCAAAGCAATGAAAATTGTATTAATAGTAAAGAGGTACATAGCTCCTCCAAAGTATTCCCAATTTTGAATTGCTAAACCATATCCAGCTGTACATAAAGGAGGCATTAAAGCTGTTGCAATTGCAACACCAAATATTACTGATGCAATAGTTCCTCTTTTAGTTCTGGCTATAATTAATGCTAAACCACCAAAAAGTGCAATTAAAACATCTCGAATATCTGGTTTTGTACGACCTAACAATTCAGAAGTATCTTCACTTAATGGAAATAAATAAAAGAATAAAAAGGCTGTAAGTAAACTTAGCACAATCATTGTTGCTAAGTTTATAAGTGATTTTCTTAACGTATCAACATCGTTAATAGCTATGGACATTCCAACACCTAGAATTGGACCCATTAATGGTGAAATTAACATGGCTCCAATTACAACTGCAGTTGAGTTTGCGTTTAACCCAACAGAAGCTACAAAAATAGAACAGATTAAAATCCAAGCGGTTGCTCCTTTAAAGCTTACATCACCTTTTATAGCTTCAATCGTTGCTTCCCTATCTGTATCTTGTCGAAAATCTAAAAGTTCTACTAAAAAACCTCTTACACTGGCAACCAATCCTTTAGCATCTTTTTTTACAGCTTCTTTAGATTTTGCTACAGCTTCGTCATTGTTTTTTTCTTCCTCTGAAAAATTAAACTTACTTTCTTCCATTGTTAAAGTTTATATATACTTGTTGCCAAATTTTTTACCAACACGTTCTCTTAATTCTTTAATTTCTTGTTCTTTTTCTCTTGGAAAGATAAGTAAAACTTCTTTTTCGTCAACAATTACATAATTATTTAATCCTTCAATAGCAACAATTTTATTATCATTTGTTCTAATAAAATTCCCTTCCCCATCGTCTATTATTGATTTTGAATTAATAACAACATTTTCTTCTTTTGATGTAGATAATTTATCGTAAACACTTCCCCAAGTTCCTAAATCATTCCAGTCGAATTCTGCAGGAAGCACATAAACATTATCACTTTTTTCCATGATTGCATAGTCTACAGAAACATTTTCTGCCTTACCATAGTTGTCTCTCACAAAATCGTCTTCAAAATCTGTATTGTAAACATCTTCACCTTGATAAAAAAGATTATAAAGTTCTGGTTTATTTTTTTCAAAGGCTTCAATAACACTTTTTACACTCCAAATAAAAATACCTGCATTCCAAAGAAAATTTCCTTGAGAAATAAATTCTTTTGCAGTTTTATAATCTGGTTTTTCTCTAAATTGATTAACATGTTTTATGGATTCTTTAATAGTTTTATCATATTCAATGTATCCATAACCAGTATTTGGAAAAGTAGGTTTTATTCCTAAAGTCATTAGAACGTTATTATTTGCTGAAAACCCAAATGCTTTTTTTACATTTTTTTCAAATGTTTTTTCATCTTCAATCCAATGATCGCTTGGAGCAACAATCATTACTGCATTTTCATTTTTCTTTTTAATTTTTAATGCAGCGTATAAAATACAAGGTCCAGTATTTCTCATGTCTGGTTCTAAAACAATTTGTTCTCTACTTAAAACAGGTAATTGTTCTTGTACCAAATTAAGATATCGACTATTTGTTAGTATTAATATATTTTCAGTTGGTATAAATTCAATTAATCTGTAAAATGTTTTCTGAATTAAAGTATCTCCAGAACCTAATATATCGTGAAATTGTTTTGGGTTTTCTTGTGTACTTAAAGGCCAAAATCTGGAACCTACTCCTCCGGCCATTATTATGGCATAATGATTATTATTCATTTTTATTAATAGTTTTTAATAATTCTACTTCTGCATTTGGATTAAACAGATACATTTTTCCTGTTTTAACCTCAATACATTCATAACGTTTTCTTCTTTTATTACCTTTTTTAAATATTTTACCGTTATATAATCTAAATTCTTGTCCCAAAAGTAATTCAAAAACATAGTTTAAATTGTTAGTTTCGTCGAATTGCTTTAAAGCTAAGCTCAAATGTAAATCTGTGTCGCTAGATGCTTTAGGATTTTTAAAATGATTAGCTAACAATGGCAATAAATTATTAGGAAACACTTCTGGATTTAAAAAAGGTAACATTAACCTTTGAAATGTCTTCTTCCATTCTATTCCATGAGGTTTTACTGTTCTTCCAAAAGCCTTATAGGTTTCAAAATGTGCAATCTCATGAATAAGCGTAATTAAAAATCTGTAATTATTTAGATTGGAGTTAATAGTAATTTGATGTTTTCCGTTTGGTAATCGCTTATAATCACCATGAC
The DNA here is from genome assembly GCA_013042715.1 of Flavobacteriaceae bacterium. Lineage (GTDB taxonomy): Bacteria > Bacteroidota > Bacteroidia > Flavobacteriales > Flavobacteriaceae > Site-B15. Next base: position 3,373 of record JABDPN010000251.1, read on the forward strand.
GTGTTTTACGTTCGTTTTTAACTAAAACACTTAAATTATCGTGTTGTAATAAGTTCTCAACAAGAGAAACAGCTTGTTCTGGAATATATTTTTGAAGCATGTTTTCCATCGCTGCAAATGTAAAACATCATTATTAATGATAGAAATTAAAATGCACAAATTAAAGTTACTTTAACTTTATCTTATTGTATTTTATTTATTAGACTAAACAAACTATTTTTATAAAGACAGGTCAAATAATTTAAACACAAGCTATAAGACTTAAATTTTGAGTAGAGACTCCAAACTAATCGAAAAATTAAAACATCCAAAGCTAAATAATGAAGCTTTTAAGGAGTTACTTGATCTGTATCAAGAACGTCTTTATTGGCATATTCGAAAAATTGTAATTACACATGATAATGCTAATGATGTTTTACAAAATACGTTTATAAAAGTTTTTAAAGGCATTAAAAATTTTAAAGGAAAAAGTTCTTTACATACTTGGATGTATAGAATTGCTTATAAC
>JABDPN010000260.1 GCA_013042715.1 Flavobacteriaceae bacterium
CATTATTACATATTTGTATAAACAACCAATTGCTGTAACGTATTTTATTGTTTTAATTGTTGGACCACTGCTATTTTTTAGTGTTAAAAGTTTTACTGCTGAAACAAAAAAAGAGCTGCATCAACTATCCTCAATTTTAAAACTTGTGATGCTTTTTGGCATACTTTCCTTATTATTATATCCTTTTATATTAAACAATGCTTAATCAAAAATTAAAAAATTATAATATCATTTTAGCTTCTACTTCTCCAAGAAGACAGGAGTTTTTAAAGACTTTAGACATTGATTTTAAAATTAAATTAAAACCTGTTGAAGAAGTCTATCCAAAAGAATTAAAGCAGGCTGAAATAAGTGATTACCTTTCTGTACTAAAGGCAAAACCATTTTTAAACGAACTTAGCAAAAATGATATTTTAATTACTAGTGATACCATTGTTTGGCATGAGCAGAAAGCTTTAGGAAAACCAAAAAACAAACACGAAGCCTTTGAAATGCTCCAATCTATGAGTGGCAAGACGCATGAGGTCATTACATCTGTTTGTCTCACTTCAAAAGCAAAGCAAATTGTTATTAACGATACGACTAAGGTTACGTTTAAAGACTTTACAGAAGAGGAACTTTGGTATTATATAGACAATTACAACCCTTTCGATAAAGCTGGAGCTTATGGCATTCAAGAATGGATTGGACAAATTGGAGTTACCAATTTAGAAGGCTCGTATTTTAATGTAATGGGATTTCCAGTTCATAAAGTTTATAAAACTTTAATAAATAATTTTAACTAAGACTTAGTTCTTACATTTCAATTTTATACATTTAGATAAACCATAATTAATTAGCTATGGAAAACTTCTTGGCAAACTACCAATCTGAATTTATTTACACAGGGATTCTATTATTAGTCTTTCTTATAATTAAATTTTTAGTTAAAATCGCAATTCTTAAAATTGGAAAGAAAAGTAATATAAACGAAGCTAGAATTCACTTAATGAATCGATATGTAACGGTTTTACTTTTTCTTATAGCAATACTCCTTGAGACCATAATTTTAGGTGCGCAACCAGACGAAATTGCATTAGTTTTTTCTTCTGTTTTTGCAGTTATTGGAATTGCACTTTTTGCTATTTGGTCTATTTTAAGCAATATAACTTCAGGAATTATCATGTTCTTTTCATTTCCTTATAAAATTGGAGACAAAATTAAAATTCACGATAAAGATTTTCCTATTGAAGCCATAATTGAAGACATAAGAGCATTTCAATTACATTTAAAACAGGATAATGGAGACTTAGTTACTTATCCAAACAATCTGTTATTACAAAAAGCAGTTACACTTATAGAAAAAGATGCTTTAGATGAATTTACCGAAGAAATCTAAACGCTATTAATTATGAATAAAAACAAAAGAAAAAAACATCATAAAAAAATTGGTCAAATTCCTGGAACACTAATCTATACTGGAGATAAGACAAATAAACTCTCTATAGAATGTTTTGATTATAATTCTAATCAACTTGAAGATAAGCAATGCAACAAAGTTGAGGATGTATTTCATTATAAAGCTACAGAAACCATCACATGGATAAATATTAATGGTTTAAATAATACAGATGAAATTTACAAACTTGGTCAAGCTTTTAATATTCATACATTAAGTTTAGAAGACATTGTAAATATTTCGCAAAGACCGAAAATTGATGAGTACAATGATTATTTATTAGTTATTCTAAAAATGCTGTATTACGATAATAATAACGTTTTAAAATCTGAACAGATTAGTTTAATATTAAGTCAAAACTTCGTTATTACCTTACAAGAAGCTGAAGGTGATGTTTTCGATTCTATAAGAGATCGTATACGTTTGGCTAAAGGAAAAATAAGAAATTCTGGATCAGATTATTTGTTATACGCTCTTATTGATGCCATTACAGACCACTACTACTACATTATCGAAAAAATAACTGATAAAGTAGAAAATCTTGAAGATTTAATATTTAACCAAAAAGAACAAAAAAACTTAAGTCAGGACATACATCAACTAAAAAAGGAAATCTTAAAAATTAGACGTACTATTTTTCCATTGCGAGAAATTATAAATAAAATTGAAAAGAGTGAATCACCTTATATTAATCCTAAAACTATTCATTATATAAGAGATGTCTACGATCACAGTTTACAAATTTCAGAAAGTATTGAGTTAAACAGAGAAATGATTTTTGGGCTTATGGATATGCATATGACAACCATTAGCAACAAAATGAATGAGGTTATGAAAGTCCTTACAATTATTGCAACTATATTTATTCCGCTTACATTTATTGCAGGAATTTATGGAATGAATTTTGATAATATTCCAGAGCTTCATTACAAGTACAGTTATTTTATGTTATTAGGTATAATGGCACTTCTTTTTATTGGAATGCTTTACTATTTTAAAAGAAAAAAATGGTTGTAAATTTTCAAAATAACATTTTAAAAATATCATTATAGCTATAAATTTAATTAGTATATTTTCGTTAAATAAATTTAAAAACCAGTTTCGTTGCTGGTTTCTTTTTTATATTTGGTTGAACACTAACTAAAAATCTATGCAAAAGCAATTACTTTTTGTTTTATATACGTTTTTTTTCTTTTCTTTTTCACAAGCTCAAAATCCTCAAAAACTTAATAGTTCTGAGATTTTTGAAGCTGTCCAAAAGCTTAACTTTTTAGGTTCTGTATTGTATGTTGCAGCTCATCCAGATGATGAAAACACTCGATTAATTTCGTATATGTCCAATCAGGTAAAAGCACGTACAGCTTACCTATCTTTAACACGTGGTGATGGTGGACAAAACTTAATTGGTCCAGAATTAAGAGAACTTCTAGGCGTTATAAGAACTCAAGAATTACTTGCTGCAAGACGTATTGATGGAGGCGAACAATTTTTTTCAAGAGCAAATGATTTTGGTTATTCTAAACATCCAGATGAAACACTTGAAATTTGGAATAAAGACCAAGTTTTAAGCGATGTAGTTTGGGCTATTAGAAAGTTTAAGCCAGATGTAATTATCAATCGTTTTGACCACAGAACACCTGGACGAACACATGGACACCACACAAGTTCTGCAATGTTGAGTTTAGAAGCTTTTGATTTATCTAATAACATTACCCAATATCCTGAACAATTAAGTTTTGTTGAGCCTTGGCAACCAAAAAGAATATTTTTTAACACGTCTTGGTGGTTTTATGGAAGTCAAGAGAAGTTTAAAAACGCTGATAAAAGTAATATGCTAAATTTTGATATTGGTGTGTATTATCCTTTAAAAGGTTTATCTAACAACGAAGTTGCTTCATTAGCAAGTAGTCAGCATTTATGTCAAGGGTTTGGACGATTATCTCAACGTGGTTCTCAACAAGAATATGTAGAATTACTTAAAGGTGATATGCCTTCAGAAAACAATATTTTTTCTGGAATAGATACAACTTGGAACCGCGTTAAAGGTGGACAAGAAATTGGCACTATTTTAAAATCTGTTGAGCAAAATTTCAATTTTAAAAATCCTGAATCACATCTTTCAGATTTAATAGAAGCTTATAAATTAATTCAGGAACTAGAAGACAATTATTGGAAAACACAAAAAACAAAGGAACTAAAACTTATAATCGAAGCATGTGCTGGATTATATATGGAGGGAAGTGCAAATGTTGCAAATATCACTACAGGAGATAATGTTACTGTAAATATTGAAATTGTTAAAAGAAGTAATACTACTATAAAGCTTAAAAGTGTTAGCCTTACACCACTTAACAAGTCTGAAAATCCTTCTATTATATTAGAAAATAACAAACGTTATAATTTTAAGATTTCAGGTGAAATTCCAAATAAAACACCTTTTACAAGTCCTTATTGGCTAAATGAAACAGGTACATTAGGCATGTACACTGTAAATAATTCTCAAAACATTGGCAAACCTGAAACTGACAGAGCATTACAAGTAAACTTTATTTTAGATTTTAATGGTTATACAATTGGTTTTTCCAAAGATGTCGTTTATCGCTACTCAAAACCTGACAAAGGTGAATTATATAAACCCTTTGATGTTTTACCAGAAATTACTCTTAAGATGAGTGATGATGTGTATTTTTTCAATACAGATAAACAAAAAGAAATAGAAGTAACTGTAAAAGCTGGAAAAGATAATATTGAAGGTTTTGTTAGTATGTGTTATCCTAACGACTGGAATATTTATCCTGAAAAGCAAAAACTAATTCTTAAAAATAAAGGTGAAGAAAAAACTTTCGTTTTTACTGTTATTCCACCAAAATCTAATAGTGAAGGCTTAATAAGTCCTATGGTTGATGTTAATGGTAAAAACTTCTCTAAAGAACTTATTGAAATAGATTACAACCATATTCCTTTTCAAAATGTGTTATTACATAGCGAGAGCAAAGTTGTACGCTTAGATATTAATAAAATTGGGAATAACATTGCTTACATTGTTGGTGCTGGAGATTCTGTACCAGAAAATTTACAACAAATTGGTTACAATGTTGTAACTATTAATCCTGAAGATATTTCTTCTGAAGCACTTTCAAATTTTGATGCAGTAGTTGTAGGAATTAGAGCCTATAATGTTTTAGACGAGTTAAAACAAAAGCAACAGATTCTTTTTGATTTTATAGAGCAAGGTGGAAACATGATTGTACAATACAACACAAGCAGAAGACTTAAAGTCGATAATTTAGCTCCGTATCATTTAAAACTCTCCAGAGATCGTGTTACAGATGAGCATGCAGAAGTTAGGTTATTAAATCCAAACCACGAATTATTGAACTATCCTAATAAAATTTCACCTCAAGATTTTGAAGGATGGACACAAGAACGAGGTTTATATTTCCCAGGAGAATGGGATGAGGCCTTTACTCCTATTCTATCTTTAAATGATAAAAACGAAACACCAAAAAATGGAAGTTTACTTGTTGCTAAATATGGTAAAGGGTACTATATGTACACAGGTTTAAGCTTTTTTCGACAATTTCCAGAAGGTGTCACAGGAGCTTACAGATTGTTTGCTAATATGCTTTCCATAGGAAAAGAAAACATTACTAATAAACCTAAACTAACAGATTAATAACATGATAAACCAACCAAAATTCAAATGGAATAACATGTACACTTATGTACTTATTGCGAATATAGTTTATGTTGTTATCTTTTATCTAATCACTAAATCTTTCGCTTAATATGCAAATTTTAGATTGGGTTGTACTTTCACTTACATTACTTACTATTGTTCTATATGGAACATGGAAAACTAGAGGCAGTAAAAACGTTAAAGACTACATTAAAGGTGGTGGTGAAGCAAAATGGTGGACCATTGGTCTTTCTGTAATGGCAACACAAGCAAGTGCAATTACCTTTTTATCTACACCAGGACAAGCTTTCCATGATGGAATGGGATTTGTTCAGTTTTATTTTGGAGTTCCAATAGCCATGATTCTAATTTGTATGGTTTTTATTCCTTTATATCATAAACTTAAGGTTTACACAGCTTATGAGTTCCTTGAAGGTCGTTTTGATTTAAAAACCAGAAGTCTTACAGCTATATTATTTTTAGTTCAAAGAGGTCTAGCAGCAGGAATTACCATATTTGCTCCTGCAATAATCTTGTCTGCAGTTTTAGGTTGGAATCTCATGCTTCTTAATATCGTTATAGGTGTTTTAGTAATCATATATACAGTTACAGGAGGGACTAAAGCTGTTAGCGTAACTCAAAAGCATCAAATGGCAGTTATCTTTACAGGAATGTTTATTGCCTTCTTTTTAATTTTAAGCTATTTACCAGATGGCATTACCTTTAGTAAAGCTTTAGATATTGCTGGTGCTAGTGGTAAAATGGAAGTTTTGGATTTTAGTTTTAATCTGGAAAACAGATATACTGTTTGGAGTGGTTTAATTGGTGGTACTTTTTTAGCACTATCGTATTTTGGAACAGATCAATCTCAAGTACAACGTTACCTTTCAGGAAAGTCCATTAAAGAAATGCGAATGGGATTAATTTTTAATGGTCTCCTTAAAGTACCAATGCAGTTTTTTATACTATTAGTTGGTGTTATGGTATTTGTGTTTTATCAATTTAACGCTTCTCCTATTAACTTTAATCCTCAATCTACAAAAGCAGTTAATGAATCCGAATATTCTGCAAAATATAAAGAGTTGCAGGTCCAGCATTATCAAATTCAAATTGATAAAAAATTCATAATTCATAATTACATCAATTCTAATGATGATAAATATGCTTATTATTTAGATAAAGTTAACGATGTTGATTATAAAATAAGGGAAAAAGCTAGAGAGATAATAGATAAAGTTGCTTTAGAAACAAACACAAAACTGGAAAGTAATGATAAGGATTATGTCTTTATTCATTTTATACTAAATAATTTACCAAGAGGATTAATTGGATTGTTATTAGCTGTAATTTTAAGTGCAGCAATGTCTAGTACTGCAAGTGAATTAAATGCACTTGCGTCTACTACAGCTATGGATTTATATAAAAGAAATAGAACGATAGAACTTAGCGAAAAACACATGGTTAGAGCTAGTAAACTGTTTACCTTAGGTTGGGGAATTCTTGCCATACTCATAGCCTGTGTAGCCAATTTATTTGATAACTTAATTCAGCTAGTTAATATTATTGGTTCTCTTTTCTACGGAAATGTTTTAGGAATATTCTTGCTAGCGTTTTTCTTCAAATACGTAAAAGGAAATGCAGTTTTTGTTGCTGCTTTAATCACGCAAGCAATTATTTTTATTTTGTATTACTTAGATCTTAAAGAAGTAATTAATCTCGAATATTTATGGTTAAACTTTGTTGGTTGTATTTCGGTAATTATTATTGCATTATCAATAGATTTAAAAAAATTATCTAAAACCAACATACTCACACTAATCTTTCTAATTAGCATTTTAGGTTATTTTGCTTTTGAAATCCTTAAGAACTCTGCCATAATATAATTAAATGAAAAACCTTAAGAAGATAAAATGGGGAATTATTGGATTAGGAAATATAGCAGATAAATTTGCAACAGATCTACATACTGTTGATAATACTGAATTATATGCTGTAGCATCCAGAACTCAGGAAAAAGCTAATACATTTGCCGAAAAGTATAATGTTACTAAAGCTTATGGAAATTATAAAGACTTAGCTGCAGATAGTAATATTGATGCTGTATATATTGCAACTCCACATGTCCATCATAAAGCAAATACTTTAATGTGTTTAAAAAAAGGAATTGCTGTTTTATGCGAGAAACCTTTTGCCATGAACGCAGAGGAGGTACATGAAATGATAGACTGTGCCAAAGCCAACAATGTATTATTGATGGAAGCACTTTGGACCTATTTCCTTCCCCATTACAACTACGTTCTGGATTTGATAGAAAATGAGACCTATGGAAAGGTTTTAAAACTGGAGGCTGATTTTGGGTTCAAACAAGAATTTGATGAAAGTAATCGTGTAATTAAAAAATCATTAGGTGGAGGCAGTTTACTAGATATTGGCATCTACCCTATATTTACAGCCTTGTCAACTTTAGGAAATCCGAAAGCAAAAGAAGCTGAAGCCACATTTTTTGAAAACGAAGTGGACTCCTCATGCTCCATAGTCTTTAAATATAGAGATGGCGTAAATGCGTATTTGAAAAGCACACTTCTGGAAGAAACGCCTACAGAAGCTATTTTCTATTGTGAAAAGGGTATTATTAAAATTAACTCAAGATTTCACGAGCCTTCAACTGTAACCATAATCACGAATGGAAAAGAAGAAATTAAGGATTTTGGCTACACAACTATAGGCTATAATTACGAAGTCATTCACTTTAATAATCTGCTTCGTCAGGGAAAAATAGAAAGCAACGTGATGACCTATAGTTTTAGCAATAGGCTTATGAAGACCTTAGATAAAGTAAGACAAATTATAGGTTTGGAATACTAAACAAAAAAACTCCTCAAAAAATGAGGAGTTATTGACTGTTAAATTATTAAATTGTTAAAAAGCTCTAAC
>JABDPN010000278.1 GCA_013042715.1 Flavobacteriaceae bacterium
TTTAATTGTTTTATTAAAACATATGTACATGAAAAGCACAACAATCCTAAAGATATTCGTCTTAGTAATTTTGTCTTTATCGGTTTTTAGTTGTAAAAGGTCCTCAAATTCTAAAAATAATTCCAGAGCAACTGGATGGAAAATTAATGCTAAAGAAGGAGGTTTCCAATTCAACACAAAATTTAAAGAACAAGAAACAGCCCCTGGCTTAGTTTTTATTGAAGGAGGTACATTTACAATGGGTAAAGTACAAGATGACGTCATGCATGATTGGAATAATTCTCCAAACCAACAGCACGTTCAATCTTTTTATATGGATGAAACCGAAGTCACTAATATGATGTACTTAGAGTATCTCGATTGGATTGAAAGAGTTTATCCTCCTGAAGATCCAACTTTCAAAGCTATATTAGATGGCGCATTACCAGATACACTCGTTTGGAGAAATAGATTAGGTTACAGTGAAACAATGGTTGAAAACTATTTACGTCATCCTGCATATGCAGAATATCCTGTTGTAGGTGTAAGTTGGATTCAAGCAGTTGAGTTCACAAATTGGAGAACAGATAGAGTTAATGAAATGTATTTAGAAAGTGCAGGTTATCTTCAAAGAAATGCAAGATATACTGAGGCAACTGCAGATGCAAATTTTAACACAGATACTTATATTAATACTCCTACTCAAACTTATGGTGGTAATGAAGAAATTTTAAATGGTGGAAAACGAAGAGGTAGACGATCAAATGATTCTACTGGGCTTTATGCTTCACGTGAAACTGGGATAATTTCTCCAAAATACAGATTACCATCTGAAGCAGAATGGGAATATGCTGCACTTGGATTAACAGAATTACGAAGTTATAATGTCTACAGAGGACGTAAAAAATATCCTTGGGATGGACAATACACACGTGCTGGAAAACGTAAAGTTAGAGGAGACCAGTTAGCTAACTTTAAACAAGGTAAAGGTGATTATGGTGGAATAGCAGGTTGGTCTGATGATAATGCAGATATTACTGCGCAAGTTAAATCTTATGAACCAAACGATTATGGGTTATATGACATGGCTGGTAACGTTGCAGAATGGGTTTCAGATGTATACAGACCAATTGTAGATGATGAATTTAATGATTTCAATTATTTTAGAGGAAATGTTTACACTAAGCATGCACTTAATGAAGATGGAACAGTAAAAATTGTTACTACTGATTCTGTAATATTTGACACCTTAAGTAATGGTAAAGTTGTTGCAAGAAATTTACCAGGTGAAGTCTTAAAAGTTTCTGTAGATGAAAATGAAACATATCTTAGAACTAATTTTGATAGAAGTGATAACCGTAACTTTAGAGATGGTGATTTAAGATCTTCTCGCTACTACGATTCTTTTGATGATGTAGAATCTGAAGAAGCAGCTACAAGAAAAATGTATAACTCTCCTAAACATTTTGTTGAAACAGACTCAACAGGAACTATGTTTAGAGAATACGATCAATCTAATGATAGAACATCATTAATAAACGATAAAACTAGAGTTTACAAAGGTGGCTCATGGAAAGATAGAGAGTATTGGTTAGATCCTGCACAACGTAGATACTACCCTCAAGATAAAGCTACAGACTATATTGGATTTAGATGTGCTATGTCTAGAGTTGGATCTAAATCTAAAGAAAAAAATAAAAAGAAAAACTAGTATTAGTATACAAAATATAAGGAGTCCTAACATAATTCGTTAGGACTTTTTTATTACTTTTAATTTATGAATCTAGAAGCACTTCACAAACTCTTTTTACAAACCACATCAATTTGTACTGATACTAGAAAAATCTCAAAAAACTGTATTTATTTTGCACTTAAAGGAGAAAACTTTAATGGTAATGCCTTTGCTTTTGAAGCTCTAGAAAAAGGTGCAAAATATGCAGTTATTGATGATGAGAAATATAAAAACCCTAATTGTGTTTTAGTTGATAATGTTTTAGAAACGCTTCAGAAGTTAGCAAATTACCACCGTAAGTATTTAAAAACTAAAATTATTGCTTTAACAGGAAGTAATGGAAAAACTACAACTAAAGAGCTTATCAATTCTGTATTAAGTACAACTTATAATACAACAGCAACAATAGGTAATTTAAATAATCACATTGGTGTTCCTCTAACCATACTTTCCATGTCCAAAGAGACTGAAATTGGTATTGTGGAAATGGGTGCAAATCATCAAAAGGAAATAGAGTTTCTATGCGAAATTGCAGAACCAGATTATGGTTACATCACTAATTTTGGAAAAGCGCATTTAGAAGGTTTTGGCGGTGTCGAGGGTGTTATTAAAGGTAAAAGTGAACTTTATACATTTCTTAAATCTAATAATAAGGTTGTTTTCCTAAATTCAGATGATTCAAAACAAATTGAATTACTAGCAAATTATAGACACATTTTTTCTTTTGGAAATTATAGTGATAAACTTAAAATAAAATTTATTGAAGCAAACCCTTTTGTAAAATTAGAATTTGAAGACACCACAATTACAAGTCAGTTACTAGGCAATTACAATTTTTCTAATACAGCTTCTGCTATAGCTATAGGAAAATATTTTAATGTGTCAAATACTGATATAAAAACAGCCTTAGAAAACTATGTTCCTAGTAATAATCGCTCTCAAATAATTATAAAAGGAAGTAACAAGATTATTCTTGATGCTTATAATGCAAATCCAACAAGTATGAGAGCTGCATTAGATAATTTTGAGAAGTTAGATGATAAAAACAAAATTGCAATACTTGGAGATATGTTTGAACTTGGAAAAGACGCAAACAAAGAACATCAAGCTATTGCAGATTTGACTGAAAGCTTAACATTCGACAAACTGTTTTTAGTGGGGAAAAACTTTAATAAAACCAACAATCAAAATACATTTAATAATTTTGAAAGCCTTAAAAAAGAACTTATAAACATTCCTTTAAAGAATAGTACAATTCTAATTAAAGGTTCTAGAGGAATGGCTTTAGAGCGTTTGCTTGAAATAATTAAATAAGAAATCCTCTCAAAATGAGAGGATTTTTTTACTATACATTAAACACTATTTATAAGTGAATTAATATTGCTGTTCTCGTTCTATTTCCAACTGTAAGAGATAGTATATACTGTCCTGGCATTAAATAACTTAACCCTGTAGCCTTTAAATTCTGTGAATCTTGAACTACAAAACTTGTGTTAATTGGATTTCCTGCGAAATCTGTTAAACTAGCTGAAACAGTACCGAAATCTATTACCTGCGAGAAATTTAAACTAATGTCATCAATAAAAGGATTCGGATAAATTATTACGGTTGTATTACCAAACCTCAGTTCTTCACTACCTACACTACTATCTATGACTTCGATTTCAACAGATTCTGAAGCTTCATTACCACTACTATCAGCAACTATTAAATCCACAAAGTATGTCCCTGGTAAGGTGAAATAGGATTGAGATAACGTAAAACTAGCAATCCCACAATTATCAGATGATCCATCATCAAATGTTAGAGGATCAAGAGTCAAGTTTCCTCCTTCTAAATCAAAAGGATCTCTAATGCGTATTGTTTCCACAACAGGTAATTCGTTATCAACAATTGTGACATTAGCATAACCTATTCCAGTGTTACCTGCTTCATCTGTAACGCTTAATTCAACAACATTAACACCTAAATTAGAGCAATTAAAATCTTCAATTTCAATACTGAAAACAAGTTTATTGCCACTTGAAACATTATCAGTAGATCCTCCATCAATATCAGCAGGTAAAATTGAAGCTAACCCATTTCTATCTAAAGGCACTTCAATATCTAAAGTAACTACATTAGGCGCTTCACAATCTCCACTATTATTAAAAATTGTTTCAGAATCTGTATACCATAATGAATTTGCTTCAGCCTGAACTGGATCATCTACACCAATGCAGAATAAATTTGGATTGTCTAAAGCATCCATTTCAATTAATGCTAAATTATTTCCACTAATTAGGTTTAGTTCTTCTAAAAAAGGATTAGCAGACACATCTAATTGTTGTAATAAATCAAAAGCACTTAAATCAAGATTAATAAAATTATTATTGGATAAATTTAAATCTGAAATATCAGTAATATCTTGAAAATTAATTGATGACAAATTATTGTCATTTGCTATTAATATCTCTAGAGATCTCCCACTTACAACAACTAATTCAGATAATAAGTTTCCAGAAACATTTAAATAAGTAAGATTTGTTGGACCATTGTAATCTGCAGTTGTAAATACTATACTTGTTAATTCATTATTGGAGACATCTAGAGATATTAAATTCTCAAAAGCTTCAATTCCAGTAAGATCAATAATATTTTTATCACTTACATCTAAATTAATAATATTAAGAGCATCTGATAATAATATATTTCCATTTAAACCATTTGTATCATTATTAATTCCTAAAGCTGCTTCAAAATTAGTATCTGGTATTAATACAACCTCTGGTTCTGCTCTACAGTCCAAACTTAATGTAACCCCTGAGTCAATTAACCAACTTGAGTAGAATATACTTGTATCATCAGGATTATCTACACTAATGCAAGTTAATAGGTTATTTGTGACATCAACATTTGTTATATTTAAATTATTACCATTTCTCAGGTCTAATTCTGTCAATACATTATTAGCTACATATAATTGTAATAATGCAACATTCGCAGATAAATCCAACTTATCAATCACATTGTTGTTTAAGAATAAATTTTTCACGTTTAAAGCATTATTAGCATTAAACCTATCCAATAAATTATCATTCAACAATAACCATTCTAAATTTGGAAAAAATCCAGAGTATAGATTATAATTGGATAAACCTGTACCTGATAAATTCAATGAATTTAATGTTGCATTTCCAATTACTGTATCTGTCGTTATTAATAATCCTGCGTTATACTCAGCATCTAATCTATTTAATAATTGATTACTGGAGATATCTAAAGCTGTAATATTATTATACG
>JABDPN010000283.1 GCA_013042715.1 Flavobacteriaceae bacterium
TTTAATATCGTTTGTAAATGTTTGTAGTCGTTTGTAAACGAATAATTTGTATATTGTAAATCAATTTGAAACTACTATTAATGAAGGTTTACATAGAGACAGAGCGATTAATATTAAGAGATTTAAGAGCAGAGGATATAGATGGAATTTTTGAGTTAGATTCTAATCCTTTAGTACATAAATACCTTGGAAATAATCCAATTAACTCAAAAAACCAAGCTAAAGAAATCATTAAATTTGTTCAACTTCAATATAAAGAAAGAGGTATTGGACGATTTGCAGCAATAAAAAAATCTTCAGGAGAATTTATTGGTTGGAGTGGTCTTAAGCTGAATTCAGATAAAAAAGAAGCGTTAAATGGAAAACAAAATTTCTACGACATTGGTTATCGCTTAATACCAAAATTTTGGGGAAAAGGATATGCAACAGAGTCATCTATTAAAATGCTTCAATATGGTTTTGATAATCTAAAGTTAGACACAATAGTTGGAGCAGCAGAAGTTGCAAATATTGCTTCTAACAAAATCTTAAAGAAAATAGGATTACAATTTATAAACGAATTTAAATACGAAAATGTACCATGTAATTGGTACGAATTAAACAAAGAAGATTATGGAAAAAAAATGTCCAGAATGTGGCGATAAAATAGTTGGTCGCATCGATAAAAAGTTTTGCAGCGATGGTTGTAGAAATATTTATAATAATCGTATAAATAAAGACAGTAAAAACTTAATTAGAAATGTAAATAACCGACTTCGAAAGAATTGGCGTATTCTAGAAGAGCTAAATCCACAAAGAAAATCTAAAACATCTCGTGCACGATTAATTGAGAAAGGATTCGATTTTAATTACATCACTAGTATTTATACAACTAAAGCAGGAACAATTTATTATTTTGTATACGATCAAGGCTATTTACCTCTGGAAAACGATTATTATGCTTTAGTTAAAAGAGCGTAAAACTGTAACAATTAGTAGATTTTAAACACTAATTTTATAGGTATCAATTATTTGTTATAATATCTGGTTATGGCTCCTTTTATTCCTATTGTTTTAGTTGTTTGTATAGTAGCAATTATTGGTTTTTTAGTTTATTATTTTAGTTTAAAGCAGCGCATAATTAGAAAGCTAAAAACAATAAAGACTAAACCTATTGGTAGTTTAAAAACCAACGAGCTGTCAAAAATCACAGGAAAAGCACTTCATGTAAAAGAGCCATTAATTGCACCTTTTAGCAAAAGACCTTGTATTTTTTATTCTATAAAAATTGAACAGAAAGTAAGCAATGGGAAAAGTACATATTGGAAAAAATTAATAAAAGAAGAAAAATTTCAAGATTTTTTTGTAGAGCGAAATGGGGATTATGTAATTGTTCAGCCTAATCAAAACCCAAAAAATTATTTAAGTTATTTAGTTATTGATAGAAAAATATCTTCGGGAACATTTAACGATCCTACTCCGGAATTTAAAAAACTTCTAACTAGTTATAATATTAACATAAAGGGTTTTTTAGGGTTTAATAAACCTTTGAGATATACTGAAGGTATTATTGAAGTAGGTGAGCATATAACTGTAGCTGGAATAGCAAAATGGAAAACGCTAAGTCAACCTATAGAAGGCTATAACTATTCTAAAATTGCAGCGTTAGAAAGCTCTGATAAAGAAAAAATAATAATTACAGATTTACCTTTTGAAAACAGAAATAGGAGATAGGCCTATTTCCAATTTTGTCCTTTAAGTTTCATAGCAGCTTTTAGTACATCTTTTTGACTTATTTGTCCAACTAATTTGCCATTTTCTAAAATTGGAAAACGTCGGTGCTTGGATTGAAGAAACTTTGAAGCTGCATCAAATATATTCATATTACCATCAATAGTGTCGATTTCCTTAGCCATTAATTTTTCAATAGTTGTTTTTTCTAAGGGCATATTGTAATAGCGACTTTCACTAATTTGTTTAATACAATCACCTTCAGAAATAATTCCAACTAATTCATTTTTGTCATTTACTACAGGACCTCCAGAAATTCTGTGTTTTATTAATGCTTCAATAACATCTTCAACAGGTTGTTTTGGTCTAAAAGTAATGAGGTTTGTAGTCATGTAGTCTTTCACCTTTATAGGCGAATTGTCTGCTGTTTTTTTCTGGTCTCTTCTAGAACCTTGAAAACTTTTAATTCCCATAATATATAATCTTTAGTGTTCTCTGTAAGTTATTAAAATATTTTAAGTATGCAAATTTTAAAATTTAGTAACTTTATAAAACTAACTAATCAAGCGAAATTAAAATGAAAAAAGGTCTTGCCCTTCTGTTAATAATTGCAGCAATTTATTGGAGTTTTTTTTCACTATTACCATCAAAGATTTCAAATTTAGAAACAGATAAAAAAGAATTTTCTACTGAACGTGCATTAGTTCATCTTGAGAAAATTGCACAGAACCAACATCCTGTTGGAAGTCAAGATCATGCTGTAGTTAGAGATTATATAATTGAAGAACTTAAAAAACTAGAACTAAAACCAGAAATACAAGAAGGATATACCATTAGTAAATGGGGAAATCTAGTTAAGGCAAAAAATGTTTTGGCTAGAATTAAAGGAACCGAAAACACCAAAGCATTACTCATACTAACCCATTATGATAGTGCTCCACATTCATCTTTTGGAGCAAGTGATGCAGGTTCAGGTATTGTTGCAATACTTGAAAGTGTAAGAGCATTTTTAAACGCAGAAAAACCACCAAAAAACGATATTATAATACTGTTTACAGATGCTGAAGAATTGGGTTTAAATGGAGCAGATTTGTTTGTAAATAAACACGATTGGGCAAAAGATGTTGGGTTAGTTTTAAATTTTGAAGCTAGAGGAAGTGGCGGACCAAGCTACATGCTTGTAGAGACAAATGGTGGAAATTCAAAACTTATTAATGGATTTGTAAAAGCTAATCCAAAATATCCTGTTGCTAATTCCTTAGCGTACAGTATTTATAAAATGCTGCCTAACGACACAGACTTAACGCGTTTTAGAGAAGATGGTGATATAGATGGATTTAATTTTGCATTTATAGACGACCATTTTGATTACCACACTTCAAATGATACTTATGAGCGATTAGATAAAGAAACTCTTGAGCACCAAGGAATGTATCTCATGTCTATGCTTAATTACTTTAGTCAAACGGATTTAAGTAATTTAAAGAGTAACGTAGATTATATCTATTTTAATGTCCCTTTGTTTAAAATAGTTAGTTATCCATTTGCCTGGATTTGGCCAATGTTAATTGTAGCCATTGTTGTTTTTGTGTTATTATTATTTGTAGGTTTTAAGAAAAGACGTTTACTAAAAGAAGATGTTATAAAAGGTTGGATGCCTTTATTATTATCGTTGTTTTTTAGTGGAGTAGTAGGTTACCTACTCTGGAAACTCATGCTTTGGATTTATCCTGAGTATTCCGAAATGCTTCATGGTTTTACATACAATGGGCACACATACATTGTTGCATTTGTATTTATTACATTGGGTGTTTGTTTTTATTTCTATAGTAAGTATTACAAGCCAGGAAACACAGCAAGTTTATTAGTAGCTCCAATTATACTTTGGATAGTCATTTGTATTGCAATAGCTTTAAAATTACAAGGCGCAAGTTTCTATATTATTCCAGTGTTCTTTGCTTTAATTAGCTTATTTGTATTAATAAGACAGCGCAAACCACATCTTGTATTAATGGCATTGTTATGCTTCCCAGTATTGTCCATTATGAGTCCATTTGTTAAAATGTTTCCAGTAGGATTAGGACTTAAAATGCTATTTATAAGCTGTATACTCACTGTTTTGATTTTTGTATTACTCATTTCAGTATTTGGCTTTTTCAAACATAAAAGGCGTTGGTCTGTAATTATGCATTTTATAGGAATTTGCTTCCTGATTTCGGCACATTTTAATTCATCATTTACTGCTGAAAGACAAAAACCAAACAGTTTAGTTTACGTTTTAGATATTGACACTAATAAAGCAACTTGGGCAACTTACGATACCATGCTAGATAATTGGACAGAAAATTTCTTAGGCCAAAAACCTAGAGAATCTTTAGAGTTAACAAAAACAAATTTAGCAAGTAAGTATAATACAGGGTTTAAGTATGCAAGTGAGGCTCCTTTTAAGCCTTTGTTGTATCCTGAAGTAGAAATCTATAAAGACACTGTAATTGGAGAATATAGAGAATTATCAATCAAAGTTAAGTCTATTAGAGAAGCAGATAGAATAGATTTCTTTTCTAAAACAAATTATTTGTTTAAAGACTTTAAAATTAATGGCGTAGAAGCATATAAAACTAATGATAGCAGTTATGCTTTTGAAAACCGTAAGTATAATAGATTGTTTACGTATTATATAGTAGATCATGAACCTTTAAAAATGGAAATAAGAATTCCAAAAGATCAATCTACTAAAATAGAGTTTTTTGAAGCTTCTAACGATTTACTAACCAACAGACATTTTACAGTTCAAGAGCGTGGTGAACGTTTTATGCCTAAGCCATTTATTCTTAACGATGCTATAATTCTAAAAAAAACAATCAATATAGAGTAAACAATCTCAGAGCAAGATTACGTGTCATTCACAAGGAGGAGATATTAAAATTTCGAAGTTAACTTCGGGGTATTTAAATCTCGATTATCGAGTAAAATTAAGTTTGGCATTACTCTTGATTTTCAAAGATTAAGATTTATGACATTTTAATTGCATTCAATTTGTTAAAGTTACTATTGAATAAAAAAAATTATGTACGTTTGAACCTTTAAAAATTTTAAGATGAAAAAACTATTTGTATTATTAATTGTTTTAAGCGCATTTCAAGTAAATGCACAAAACAATTCAGAATTACTACAACATTACAAGGCTTATTACAAACAAATGAAATCTCAAGGTGATGTCCAAGGTGTTATCAATGCGTTAACACACTTAAACATACTAGAGCCAAAAGTAACAACTCGCGATACTTTAGCTGGTTATTACATGAATGAAGGCAAGTATATTCAGGCATTAAATACTATTGGAATTGATATGAATAATACTGATAGTGATATGGCAGTTGAGATTAAAGCAGTGTCTTTACAAGCACTTAATCAGCCGGAAAAAGCGATTGAGTTTTATGAAACTTTATTTAAAAGAAAACCTAATGTTAATATTGCTTATGAGTTAGCAGATTTAAAAATTCAAACTAACGATTTGGTAGGAGCTAGAGTTCATATTACTTACGGTGAAGCAAATACAAAAGATGATATGGGA
>JABDPN010000286.1 GCA_013042715.1 Flavobacteriaceae bacterium
CACCTAACTATATCGTTTCAGAATCTTTAGCTGAAAAGCTGATTTTGGATGAATACTTTGACTGGAATACATTTGGTTTAAAAAACCAATATTGGACGAGTATACTCAAGGAAACTCCAGAATATATTAAAAATGATAAAATAGAATTAACTATTAATCAAAAATTAAAATATATAGGAGAATATAGTCACCCTGCTTATGGTGAAATTGAAATACATTTAACAAAAGATAATCTGCTCATGTTTAAAAGGTCTTTAGTTGATTTTGAACTTATAGCAGAAGATGACAATATTTTTAAAATATATGCCCCATATACTATGTATAGAGAAAAAGAGGTAAAATTTATTATAAACGATTCTGAGAAAGTTATTGGCTTGACTGTGAATTTTGAAAGACAGTTAGACCCAATTTTGTTTTATAAGAAAATATAAAAAGCCACTCAAGAAATTGAGTGGCTTTGTTTTCTTGCTCCCCTTCTTGGACTCGAACCAAGGACCCTCTGATTAACAGTCAGATGCTCTAACCAACTGAGCTAAAGAGGAAGATATTTCGCTTTTGCGAGCGCAAATATAGGTTATTTTTTAAAATAAATAAATAAATATTAAAAAAATCTACTTAATAAAATGCCTGTAAATATCATTCCCAAATGCAAAGACAAATAAAGCTATTAGCAAGAAGAAACCAACCATTTGTGCATATTCTAAAAATTTATCGCTTGGTTTTCTTCTAAATATAATTTCATAAGTTAAAAACATGGCATGACCACCATCTAATGCTGGAATTGGTAGCAAGTTTAAAACACCTAACATTATAGATAAAAATGCTGTTATTGTCCAAAATATTTGCCAATCCCAAGTGGTTGGAAAAATTTTAGCTATAGATACAAAACTACCTAATCCTTTATAGGCTCCAGATTTAGGATTTGCTAATTTTTTAAGTTGCTTCCCAAAAGATTTAAAAGTCTCGATAAAATCTTTTGTTCCTGCTGGAAACGATTCTGTGAAACTATATTTTAAAGTAGAAAGTTTATAATAGCCAAGTTTCTCTAAATCTTCTATGCTTGCACCTCCATGTATAACACCTAATTTCTGATCTTTAATTTCAATATTTGCAGTAATTTCTTTCCCTTTTCTAATAATAGTTACTGGCACAACTCCATTTTCAGAAGAATCAAGATAATCTATAAATTGATCTGAATACTTTATTGATTGTCCATTTACGGACACTATAACATCACCTTTTTTTATGTTTAAAACATTATGTGAATCTTCTGGAACTTCTGCTATAATAAAAGGAAAACGAATACCTAATAAACTTTCTGGCTCTTCTTCTATTAAATCTGAAAGAAAATCTTCTTTAATAGGAAGTGTAAGAATTTCGTTATTTCTTTTTACTTCAACCTCATCTGCTAAAAGAAGATTTGAACGAATTTGTCTATAGGACTCTACAGACTCTCCATCCAATGATATTATTTCATCTCCTGTTTTTAAACCTATGGTTTCTGTTAAAAACTCTGTTACTTCAAGTCCATCTCCTATTTGATTAGCAGGTAAGAATTTATCTCCCCAAGTAAAAGCTATTCCAACATAAATTATCCAAGCTAAGACAAAGTTTACAAACACACCTCCAAGCATAATTATAAGTCGCTGCCACGCAGGTTTAGATCTAAACTCCCAAGGTTGTGGTGGTAAAGCCATTTGTTCTTTATCCATGCTTTCGTCTATCATCCCTGATATCTTAACATAACCACCTAATGGTAACCAACCAATTCCATAAACGGTTTCGCCTATTTTCTTTTTAAATACTGAAAACTTTACATCAAAAAAGAGGTAAAATTTCTCTACTCTGGTCTTAAATAATTTTGCAGGAATAAAATGTCCAGCTTCATGAAGTATGATTAGAATTGAAAGACTTAAGAAAAACTGACAAACAATTATTACTATTTCGGTAAAACTCATATTGGTATTTTATAAACAGTTGGCAAAAGTAAAACTTTAAAGCTATAATATAAAACTTAATGTAGCCTCATTATTGTTTTAACATGGTTTTATGAAAAATGCCTTCGTTAGTTTTAAAACGAATAAAATGTAAACCTGAAGTAAGATGTTCTATGTTAATAGTATTTGAGAAATTGAGCGAACCTTCAAGCTGACCTAAAATGTTATAAACTTCAATGATTTGAATCTCTAAAGCATCAGCTTTTTCAATATATAAAATATCTTGAGCTGGATTTGGATATAACTTTAATATGTTTACTAATGATTGCTCATTAAGACTAAGTACAACAGTATTGTTTTTAGAGATTAAATCGCGATCTGGATCAAATTCTACAGAATCTATAGTAAAAGATATTGGTCTAAAAAATACTTGATTATTAAATGTATTATCTAAAACAACATCCATAGTTTCACCACCAGTACCATGTATTCTAAGTGGCACAGGTGATTCAAAATAGTCAACCGAAGCATGACTTTGTGTTTGACTAATTTCAATTCTTATCTGTGAAGGATCGTCTTGATTCCATGCTACAGTATATGATGGATAACCCTGATTGTAAATCCAATCGTTAAAAAACTCTGTTAAATCTTCACCGCTAGCGTTTTCCATAATTGGAATAAATTCTTCGGTTTTAGCATAAGCAAAGGCATGATCTGGATCGCTTAAATAATCTTGAAGTCCTTGGTAAAATTGTGTGTCCCCTAGTTTTTTTCGCAGCATATGAAGAACCATTGCGCCTTTATTATAAGATAGCCTACCGTTAAAAATTCTACTCACACTTGTTGTGTCTTGATCTGTTAAATAAACTGCGCCATCTGGTTGCGATGTAATGGAATTAATTCTGGATTGCTTCCATGCTGTAAAAGATGCGTTACCATCCAGATGTTCTACAACTAAATCTGAAAGATATGTTGCAAAACCCTCGTTTAACCATATATCTTTCCAACTTCCACAAGTAATTTTATTTCCAAACCATTGATGTGCTAATTCATGAGCGATTAAACTTCTTGAAAAACTTCCCATAAAAGAAACTGTAGTATGTTCCATTCCACCTCCCCAACCAAATTGAGCGTGACCATATTTTTCACTTGCAAAAGGATACTCCTCAAAAAGGTTTGTAAATAAATTCATAATATCTACAGTTACAGGAGTTGATATTTGTGCAGTTGATAAACTTTGAGGAAATACATAGTTTACAATCTCAAAAGGATTTCCATTATTTGGAACTGTATGTGAATAAATTGCATAATTAGTTACTGCAATTGCAATTAAATAAGCTGGAATTGGATATTGATGCTTAAAATGAGTGGTTTTATTAAGACCATTAATCGTTTGGCTTTGCTCAACACCATTACTTACTGCTATATATTCGTTATTGTTAGGATTTAATATTGGAGTTGTTATGTAAACATCAATCTCATCTATTTTGTCGTTTAAGTCTTGTTTACATGGCCACCATGCTTTTGCTCCGTAAGGTTCGCTTAGTGTCCAAATAATTGGATCGTTATTGGTGCCATGTGTGGTTTGTTCAAAAGCTCCAAAACCTGAACCTTCCGGATTTCCAGAATATGTAATCTCCACTGTTCCAGACTGCCCTGTTACTAAAGATTGAGCCAAAATAATAACTAACTCATCGTTGGCGTTTTGAGAGAAACTTAGACTATTTCCATTTTGGATGACTTGAAATACTGTCATGTTATCATCCAAATCGAAAGTAATTTCACTCATGGGTTCTTTAGCTGTAAATGTTGATGTTACAACTCCAGAAATAAAAGCAACGTTTGGATCTAATGTAAATTCTAATTTGTGATAGGTTAAATCGTAATTTCCTGTATTTGCATTAATTCTGTTTTGAGCATTAAAAAAAGAGGCTGCGGCTTTAGACTCTGCTTCAACAATTTCTATTAATTGCTCTTGAACATTTTGAGCATATATACTTATTGAGAAAAAAGTGAGTACGTAAAGTAATAATCGTTTCATAGCTATTATTATTTGGTTGTTAAAAATAGATAATTTAAATGAATAGTATTGTATTTTTGCAATTCGAAATACAAAAACACAATTTAGAAACATAAATATGCTATCATTTTTTGGAAAATATAAGTTCTTCGGTATTAGCCTTTTAATAGTCTCTATTATTATTATTTCAATCTTTTATTCTATTTTGAAACCTAAAAAAGTGTTGCCTATATATCAACCCACACAAGTTAGTACAGAACTCGTTGATAGTACAATCCAACATAAGAAGAAATATCATAAAATTGCAGATTTTAGTCTTGTTAATCAAAATG
The DNA here is from genome assembly GCA_013042715.1 of Flavobacteriaceae bacterium. GTDB lineage: Bacteria > Bacteroidota > Bacteroidia > Flavobacteriales > Flavobacteriaceae > Site-B15. The sequence continues at coordinate 4,290 of JABDPN010000286.1, forward strand.
GAGACACCATTACCCAAGAGAACTACAAAAATAAAATCTACGTTGCTGATTTCTTTTTTACGACATGCAAAACTATTTGTCCCGTAATGACTAAAAACATGCATGTTTTACAAAAAGAATTTATTACAGACAGCGAAGTGATGTTGCTCTCACACTCTGTAACTCCAGAAATAGATACTGTTGCACAACTTAAACGATATGCTACAGAGAAGTTTGTTAATTCTAGTAAATGGAATTTGGTAACTGGAGATAAAAAACAGATTTACGAGCTTGCAAGAAAATCTTACCTAGCTGTAAAAGATGATGGCGATGGCGGACCTTTTGATATGGTGCATACAGAAAACTTTATGCTTATAGATAAAGAACGTCAAATTAGAGGGTTTTATGATGGTACTAAACTAGATGACATTGATAGATTAATTGATTATATCGCTCTTTTAAAAGAAGAGTATAAATAAAAAAGTGCCTTTATTAAGGCACTTTTAATTCTATAACTTTTTTGATATTTATCTATAACGTCTTCTTATATTCCATGTTATAGCAGATGTATTCCCAAATACTTTTGTTGAGATTCCTTCTTTGCTTTTTTTGGCAAATTTACTATACGTTGTTTTCATAATTTTATTTTTATTATTTGAGACTGCAAATTTACGACATCATTTAGGTATAAACACCATATTAACAGCTATTTAAGAGATATTTTAGTCGATTTATTATTCTAATAGAATTTGATAAAAAACTTTACTAGGTTAGTATATAATCATACAAAATATTGAATTTTAAAGAGGTAAATGCATATGTATAATACGAATTAGATAATAGCTTTTTAAATTGTTTATAGTTAATTTTTTTAGCGCTTATTTTTCGCTTATTTTTGCTTCTTTAAAATCAATCTAAATAAGGATGCCAATTAGTGTAGCTGATTTAAAAAAAGGAGAACGCGGAATTATTGCAGATAGTTCTTCAGAAGCTATTCCTCTTAAACTTCTTGAAATGGGTTGTCTTCCTGGAAACGAAGTCCAACTTTTGCATCTTGCTCCTTTTTCAGATCCTTTATATCTTGATATTAATGGTAGCCATGTAGCCATTAGAAAAGAAACAGCATCATTAATTTTAATCAATAAAATAGATGAGTAAGCAAATTAATGTTGCGTTAATTGGAAATCCTAATACTGGAAAAACATCTGTTTTTAATGCGCTCACTGGTTTAAATCAAAAGGTAGGTAATTACCCTGGAATTACTGTAGATAAAAAAGAAGGTGTTTGTAAACTTTCTAGAAACACCAAAGCACATATAATAGACTTACCAGGAACTTATAGTCTTAATGCTTCTTCTATAGATGAGAATGTTGTAATAGAATTACTATTAAACAAAAACGACAAAGACTATCCCGATGTTGCTGTAATTGTTTCTGATGTAGAAAACCTTAAAAGAAATCTACTTTTATTCACTCAAATTAAAGATTTAAGAATTCCTGCAATTCTAGTCATTAATATGGCTGATAGAATGGATCGAAAAGGGATTTCTTTAAATATTGAACATTTAGAGAAACATCTTAATACAAAAATTGCATTAGTTAGCACAAGAAAAAAACAAGGTATTGATAAGCTTAAAAATCTCATAGAAAATTATAGGCAATTGTCTCTAAAGCCATGTTTAAATGCTTCAACCATTGACACATCGTATTTTCAGAATCTTAAAAAAGCTTTTCCAGATCAAGATTTGTATAAACTCTGGTTGGTAATCTGTCAAGATGTAAATTTTGGAAAGATTTCACGTAATGAGCTTGACTTTTCAAATTTTAAAATTAAAACTGAAAACGAATTAAAAAGACTTCAGCAAAAAGAAACTATTAAGCGTTATCAGTTTATAAATGCTGTTCTTAAAAAAGGACAAATAATTGATAAAGAAAAAGCTAGAGATTTTAGAACTATACTTGATAGGATTCTTACCCATAAAGTTTATGGTTATCTAATATTCTTTGTGATCTTGCTTACCATATTTCAAGCCATTTATGATTGGGCAAGTGTTCCAATGGAGTTTATAGATGAAAGTTTTGCGTCATTAGCAAATTGGACAAAAGCTTCACTTCCTGAAGGTGTTTTAACTAATTTATTGGCAGAAGGAATAATTTCTGGTATTGGTGGCATTGTTATATTTATTCCACAAATTGCCTTTTTGTTTTTATTTATTTCCATACTAGAAGAAAGTGGTTACATGAGTCGTGTGGTTTTTTTAATGGACAGAATTATGCGACGCTTTGGGCTTAGCGGAAAAAGTATTGTACCTCTTATCTCTGGAACTGCATGTGCAATTCCAGCAATTATGGCAACACGAAATATTGAAAGTTGGAAAGAACGCCTTATAACAATACTCGTAACACCATTTACAACCTGTTCCGCAAGACTTCCAGTGTATATAATTATTATTCCTTTGGTTATTCCAGAAGGTCGGTCTTTAGGTTTAAGTTACCAAGCATTATCATTAATGATGCTTTACATTATTGGTTTTGGGATGGCAGTTTTGTCTGCTTTTATTTTGGATTCTATAATGAAACAAAACCGAAAAACATTTTTTGTAGTTGAAATGCCTGGATATAAAATTCCGTTATTTAAAAATGTAGCTATTACAGTAATAGAAAAAACAAAAACCTTTATTCTTGAAGCTGGTAAAATTATATTGGCTATTTCTATTGTACTTTGGTTTTTAGCTTCATATGGTCCTGGAGATAGTTTTAATAATGCAGAAACTATTGTAAAATCTAACAATACAGAACTTACAGCTAACCAATTAGATAACAAAGTTGCTGCACATAAACTAGAGCATTCTTACATTGGAATAATTGGTAAAACCATAGAGCCTGTTATTAGACCTTTAGGTTACGATTGGAAAATAGGCATTGGTCTTGTTGCATCTTTTGCAGCTCGCGAAGTTTTTGTTGGAACACTAGCTACAATATACAGTGTTGGAAGTGCTGTAGAAGACGAAGATGATAATACCATTAAAAAACGTATGGCTGCAGAAGTCCATAGCAATGGCGAGAAAGTGTTTACACTTGCTTCGGGTATTTCGCTGTTGCTCTTTTATGCTTTTGCGATGCAATGTATGAGTACTTTAGCTATTGTTAAGCGTGAAACAAATAGTTGGAAATGGCCTATTATTCAACTTGTTAGTATGTCTGCAATTGCTTATATATTTGCTTTTATTGCTTTTCAATTTTTAAAATAAAATGAATACAACCCTACAAAATATTGGAGTTTTAATTTTAGTTGTTTTAGCAGTTCTATTTCTAGTAAAAAAATTCTTCTTTAATACTAAAAAGAAGAATTCTAAGTCTTGTGGAAGTAATGACTGTAATTGTTAAAGAATTTCGATATCTAAACAATACATCTTTTCAGGTATTCTATGATGTACTTCAGGATAAGGTGATAAACTTAGCGCATTAATAATTAAACCATCTCCATTAAATAATATATCATCTGATGTATTTGTTACTCCTGAAGGATAGAAAATCAATTCTTTAGATTCTATTAAATTATCTTCTTGATAAATATTTATAAGAATTTTTGCTTCACCAGCTCTTACACAAGTTACACCTTCTGGGCATCTAGAATCTGAAATTACTTTTACAAATTCAATGCTTAATCCATTAACAAACAAAGTTTCTCCATATTGAATTTTAGCTAAATTTGGAGTAGCTTGTGTAAACCCTTGTAAAGAAGCAATTATTAGAAAATATAATAAAATATTTTTTTTCATGATTATAGATTTACTCATCATAATACCTAAATCGTGCCAAAATTGAATAAGTATCTTATTTATCCTTATTAGATAAATCTAGATTTATACTGCCCCCAAAAGAAATGTATTTCATTTTATGGTTTAATCCAGTTCCGGCAGATAAGTCTAATTGGAGGTTGTCTTTTACCAAATAGGTAATTCCAGCATCAAAACTAGCTTCATGATTATCTAACTTAACCAATGCTCCAAAAGGTTCAATATACATACCTACTTTTTCAGAAATTCCAATTCCTAATGACAATGAATAGGTTAAATTTCCAGAACCAAATCCAAAATAATCATAACCAACATTGTAACCAAGACCGAATGTTTCTCCAATATCATGAGCAATAGATAATTTATTAATTGTACCTATTTCATTTAATGTCAAAGCATCTTTAGCTGTTGGAATTATCACATGAGACACAAAAGCAATATCGGTCTTAATGTCTTGTTTTTTTAGAATTTGAATTTTTGTTCCTAATTGTAAATCTGATATTCCACTAGTTTTATAAGAAGTGAGTTTATCTTTTACACTTGCAATCTCTGTTAATAATCTCAATTCTATACCTTTTGTAATTCCATATCGCCATAAAACTGTTGGAGCTAAAACTAATTCTTCTGAAAAGAAATCGTCTTTTGCTGTTCCATATAAAATACCCGTTTCTATTTGAAGTTCTCCTCTTCCTATAGTTAACGAACTTTCGGTTTGATCTGGTCTATCTGTTATTATTGTTTGGGCAGATACTGCATAACTCGTTAATAACAACGCAAGTGATACTACATATTTATACATTTTATATTAAAGTTTTAATGTTTAAAATAGTCTCCAAATTTGAGCGACTAAGAATGACACTATAAAGCCTAAAACTACAGGTGCGATTGAAGCTAAAGCTGTCCATTTGGCGCTCTTTGTTTCTTTGTAAATAGTATAAATAGTTGTACTACAAGGGTTATGTAATAAACTGAATAGCATTAAGTTTACAGCAGTGAGCAAAGTCCATCCTCCAGCTCTTAAAATATCTCCTGTTGCCGTAACAGAATCTAACTCAAACATCACACCTGCACCTTCGCCACCTGCGATTCCTGTTACTAAAACCGTTAACATTAATATGGTTGGAATGACAATTTCATTAGCTGGAATTGCGACAATATAAGCAACTAAAATAACGCCATTCAATCCCAAAAGCCATCCAAATCCATCTAAACCATTAATCATCCAATAGGCAATACTATAATCACCTATCATTATATTAGAGATTAACCAAATAACTGCTCCTGCAGGGGCTGCAAATACAATTGCTCTCCAGAGAACAATTAAAGTTCTATCTATTAAAGATGTATATAGTGTTTTCCAGAATCTTGGTGGTCTGTAAGGTGGTAATTCTAGATTAAAGGTAGACACTTCACCTTTTAACACTGTTTTGGATAAAGCCCAAGAACTAAAAAACATAAAAGCCATACCTAAAACGGCAATACCTATAACAGCTCCAACAGAAGCTAATCCAGTTAACGATTCTGGAACTACTGCTCCAATAAATATTGTTGCAATTAATATTTGTGTTGGCCAACGTCCATTACACAACGAAAAGTTATTTGTAATAATCGCAATTAATCGTTCTCTTGGACTATCAATAATACGTGTTGCAACAACTCCTGCTGCATTACATCCAAATCCCATACTCATTGTTAAGGCTTGTTTACCATGTGCTCCAGATTTTTTAAATAAGGCATCTAAATTAAATGCTACTCTAGGTAAATATCCAAAATCTTCAAGAAGTGTAAATAACGGGAAGAATATTGCCATTGGTGGTAACATAACAGCAATTACCCAAGCTACCGCAAGATAAATACCATCAATTAAAAAGCCATCAAGCCACCAAGGCATACCCATACTAGCTGCTCCACTTTTTAATAAAGGATGAATTGTATCTAGTAATAAACTGGCTAACATGCTAGAAGGATAATTAGCTCCAATAATTGTTAACCAAAGTACAGCTCCTAAAATGAGGAACATTAACGGAAATCCCCAAGTTTTACTTGTTAGAAATCTGTCTAATTTAGCATCAAAAGTTTGGTTTTTTTTGTTTTTATCTGTTTGAACAGAACGACTCACAATTTCTGAAGCATCTGCATAAATACCTTCTGCTAGATTATCGTGAAAATCATCACCAATTTGCCAACGTAACTCGTTAGATAATTCTAATATATTTTTTATAGTTTTCTTTGACATTTTTTTTATTTATACAATTCGCCAGATTCTAAAGCTTCAACAATACGTTTATCGCCTTCTAATAATCTAAAAGCAATCCATCTGCTATTTGGTAATCCTGGAAACTGTTTTTTAAGTTCTGAACTTAATTTCTTTACAGCCTTATTTATGTTATCTGGGACATTTTTAATTCTGTGTGGTTTACAAATTATATTTCCATTAGCAACTTCATTTATGGTTGTAATTAAATCAGGAATTCCTTTGTTGAAACGTGCACTTGTTGGTACAACTGGAATACCTAAATCCTTTGCTAAAGCTCTTTCATCAATTTCAAAATTATTTCGTTTTGCTTCATCCATTAAGTTTAAACACAGAACTGCTTTATTTGTAATTTCTAGTATCTGAATTACTAAATTAAGATTACGTTCTAATCGACTTGCGTCAACAACAATAACAGTAACATCTGGTTTCCCAAAAAGGATAAAGTTTCTTGCAATTTCTTCGTCTTGAGATGTAGATAACAAACTATAGGTTCCTGGTAAATCAACCAGTTTGAACTTTTTCTCGTTATATTCAAAAGCACCTTCTGCTCGTGTAACGGTTTTTCCAGGCCAATTCCCAGTATGCTGCCTCAATCCTGTTAACGCATTAAATACTGTGCTTTTTCCTGTATTGGGATTTCCTGCTAATGCCACAACAAAATCTGTGTTTTCAATATTTACACCTAGTTTTTTTAAACCATTTGCATTGTATTGTGGACAAACCTCACAAGCTGTACTTACTGAATTACTAGTTTTATTCTTTGCCATCGTATTAATCTTTTTTAATTAGAATTCTAGAAGCTTGTTTGTCACGTAAAGCTATGGAAGTGCCTTTTACACTATAAGCTTTAGGATTCTTTAAAGGACTTACCATATTTATTTTTATAGTTGTCCCTTTTACAAAACCTAAGTCCAAAAGTCTTCGTCTTGCATCACCTCTACATTCTTTTGATATCCCAACAATAGTAGCTGTTTCTTCTTCTTTTAAACTTGATAATCTAATCATATCCTTTTCTTCATGAATTTCATTTTCAAGAACCTCAACGGTTAAATTTGCAGCTACTACAGGAGCTAATACAAACTCTTCTCCTTCAGAATAAAAAACAATGCGTTTTGTATTGCTTTCTACAACTCTAATTTGTGAACCAATATGAATATTTTCTGCAAGTATTTGCTTGTAAATAACATCTGGTTCATCTTCAATATGAGTAATTCTACCAATGGTATTTACAGGAAGTTTAGAAAGTAATTCACCTTTTAATTCGGCTACTCGTCCTTTGTGTGTAGGAATTGGGTCTCCATGAGGGTCATACATTGGCTGACCTAATTCTGTAGCTAATAAATTAGTTTCTTCGTGACTTAATTTATGCTCCATTTCTTCAGCTCTATCATGCCATTCTAGTTTATCGAAACCAGTTTTTTCGGCTAGATATTTTTCCCATAATCTATGAACTCTTATTATTTTAAGCGCATAATCGCGACCTTCGTTGGTTAAACTTAGAACTTCTCCATCTTGTTCAATTAGTTCTTTTATAGATAATTCCTTTATGGCATCTATAATAACATCATCACTAAATTTTAAGCTTCTGGTTAAACTGTTAATACTTGCATTTTCTCCTGAATCTTCATAACGAAACAAGAGCTTTAAAATATCCTCACTTACAATTTTTTGGTTGACTTTTAGGTTGTTTCTAAAAATCCAAAACCATCCATTTTTAGGTTTAAAAACATAATATCCTAAAACTAAAAGGACAAAAAATATAATAAGATTTACTACTGGATTTGACATACTTATTTAATTGCTTTTACAAAGAGGTTTTCAGCTACGTTTGCAGAAATGACCATTTTGTTATTATTTATTTTTATTTGTAAAGACTTATCGTAAGGCTCAATGCTAACCACTTTAATATGATTCCCGATTGAGATTTCATGTTTGTTTAAATATTTTAAAAAATCGTCTGATGAGTCTTTTACACTAAGTAGTTTGCTTTCTTGATTTTCTTCTAAAGTAGATAGCGACACTTTATCTAAAGGATTTAGATTTCCATTTTTATCTGGAATAGGATCACCATGTGGATCATGAGTTGGAAACTCTAAAAAAACCTCCAAATGTTCTATTAATTTTTCAGACTTAATGTGTTCTAATTGTTCTGCAACATCATGCACTTCATCCCAAGAAAAATTAAGCTTATTAACCAAAAACACTTCCCAAAGTCTATGTTTTCGTATTACAGAAATGGCTGTATATTTTCCTTTATTTGAAAGGTTAACACCTTGATATTTTACATAATTAACTAATTCTTTTTCAGCTAATTTTTTAATCATATCTGTAACCGAAGATGCTTTAGTTTCCATCTTGGAAGCAATAGCGTTTGTGCTCACAGAAATACTTCCATGATTACTTAAATGGTAAATTGCTTTTAAATAATTTTCTTCTGATAATGTAACCACAATATTAATTTAAGGGTTACAAAGATAGTTATTTTTACTTAAGAGTAAATATTTTTTTAGATAAGCCTAAATTTATTAAAACCCTCTTTCTTTTTGTAAGTATTCGTAAGCTTCTTGAACTTGTCTAAACTTTTCTTCTGCACCTTCTTGATGTTCTTTACCTAAATGTATAACACGATCTGGATGGTATTTTTTCGCCATTTTTCTGTAGGCTCTTTTAATTTCGTCTACAGTTGCAGTTTTATCAATTTCAAGAATTTTATAGGCATTTTCTTCAGTATTATAAAACATCGCTTTAATACTCTCAAAATCACGAGAGCTAATTCCTAAATATCCCGAAATGGTGTAAATTTCACGCATTTCAATTTCTGATACATGTCTGTCTGCTTTAGCAATTCCAAATAAAAAATGAAGTAATTGTAGTCGTGATGCATGATCCATCATCTGTTTTATCTGCAAACAAACCTGACGCTTAGAAATGTTTTTTTGCTCACTTATTTTCTTGAAGAGCTTAAAGGCATTATTTGCACGAGTTTTGCCATACATGTTTACAAACTGCTTTCTTACAAAGTCTAATTCGCGTTGGTCCTTTTTCCCATCAGATTTTATAACTATTGAAGCAAGGATTAATAGACTCACTTCAAAATCTCCAGATTGTGTTTGTGGTCTTTGTCTTGTTCTATAATTTGGTTGTTTTCTATATCGAGGTTTCCTTCTCTTTTGTTGTTCGCCAAGTAATGGCATACCTTGGCCATCAACCACTGCATCTACAATACTTCCTAATGCTAATCCAATAATTGCTCCAATTGGCCCTCCAAAAGACCATCCTAAGGATGCTCCTATCCATTTTGAAATACTCATAAAGTATAAGTTTTATTTATAATCAAATATAATATTTGTTAGTTGATAGTATAGCTTATATGTTACACATTTATTTATATTTGCGCAGTAAATAATAAATTAAAAGATATGTATCCAGCAGAATTAGTAAAACCAATGCGTGAGCATTTAACACAAGTAGGTTTTGAAGAATTACATACAGCAGAAGCTGTAGATGCTATAATAGCAAAAAAAGGAACCACATTAATAGTAGTTAACTCTGTTTGTGGTTGTGCTGCTGCAAATGCACGCCCAGGAGCGATAATGAGTTTACAAAACGCTAAACGTCCAGAAAATCTAACTACTGTTTTTGCAGGAGTTGATAAAGAGGCTACAGATAAAGCTAGAGAACACATGATTCCTTTTCCTCCTAGCTCACCTTGTGTTGCTTTATTTAAAGATGGTGAATTAGTGCATATGTTAGAGCGTCATCATATTGAAGGTCGTCCAGCAGAATTAATTGCCGAAAACCTTATTGATGCTTACAATGAGCATTGTTAATTCAAATTAAACCTTAGATAACTAAACCACGTAATTAACGTGGTTTTTTTATGCTTTCAATTCTATTAATTAACTATTTTTGACACATTAAGTTTACACGTACATGCAAAAATTTTTAGCATATCCTCTAACTATTATCTATTTTCTTTATTTTGGATTAGTCTTACTAATTTTTCATCCCATACAATGGTTTTGTTTTAATGTTTTAGGTTATAAAGCGCATAAAGTAAGTGTAATATGGTTACAGTTTTGGATAATGCGTTGCTTAAATATTTTAGGAACACGATTTTCTATCAATAATCCTTATGAAATCGATAAAAACCAGCCGTTAATTATTGTCTCTAACCATCAAAGTATGTACGATATTCCTCCTATACTTTGGTATTTTAGAAGAAATCATCCAAAATTTATCAGTAAAAAAGAACTCGGTAAAGGTATACCAAGTGTCTCTTACAATTTAAGACATGGAGGATCTGTTTTAATAGATCGTAGAAAACCTATTGAATCCATACAAGCTATAGAACAGTTTGCATTAAGAATAAAGGAAAACAATTGGGCTGCTGTTATTTTTCCAGAAGGAACTAGAAGTAGAGATGGAAATCCAAAACCTTTTAAAACTAAAGGTTTAATAAAGCTTATTGAAAACATACCAAATGCATTAGTTGTTCCTTTAACCATTAATAATTCTTGGAGAACTCTAAAATATGGTAAATTTCCAATGGGACTTGGTGCTCATGTAAAGTTTAAAGTTCACGAGCCATTTTTTATAAATGATTTTTCTAAAACCGAATTACTTAAAAAAGTAGAGGAAGAAATAACTAATTCTATAACACATGACTAATTTGCAATTAATAGAACTAACAAAAGATTTTGTAAGAAATCAATTAAAAGATGCTGAAGGTGGTCACGATTGGTTCCATACTCTTAGAGTTTTTAATAATGCTACACATATTTCCAAAGACGAAAATGTTGATAATCTTATCGTTGCATTAGGAGCACTTCTCCATGATATTGCAGACAGTAAATTTCATAATGGTGATGAGACCATTGGTCCAAATATTGCCAGAGAGTTTTTGTTTAAACACAATGTCGATAGTGTTATTATAGAACATGTTGTGAAAATTATTGAAAACATTTCATTCAAAAAATCATTAGACAAGAGCTTTAAATTTAAATCCAATGAGTTGGATGTTGTTCAAGATGCCGATAGATTAGATGCTATTGGAGCTATTGGTATTGCGCGTTGTTTTAATTATGGTGGTTTTAAAAACAGGAAACTATTTGATCCTGCAATAAAACCAAACCTTAACATGACTAAAGCTGAGTATAAAAATTCTGATGCGCCAACCATAAATCATTTCTACGAAAAGCTTCTGCTTTTAAAGAACAAAATGAATACCAAAACAGGTAAAAAACTAGCCGAAAGACGTCATAAGTTTATGGAATTATACCTTGATGAATTTTATGCGGAATGGGATGGTAAAAAATAATATTTCAGAAGAACTAATTAAAGAAAACTTTACTCATCAAGTACTTATATCATTACAATCGTTATATCAACACGATTTAACTTAAAATATGTTTTTAACAAAACGATATAACTAATTAATTTTCAGATAAATAAATAAACCACTAGCTAAATTAGTTTTTTTTTAACACTACAAACGCAGACAAACATTGGGATTAGTGTTATTTTTATAGCTTGAAAATAAAACTTCTCAATATGAAAAAATTAACACTTACACTAGTTGTATTTCTACTTACTTTTTCCTCTGCTTTATTTGCAAATGAAGGTATGTGGTTTTTAATGCATATAGAACGATTAAACCAACGTGATATGCAAAAAATGGGATTACAATTAACTCCCGAAGAAATTTATAGTATTAACAATCATAGCTTAAAAGATGCTATTGTACAATTTAATGGTGGTTGTACTGCAAGTATTATTTCTAGTAATGGATTAGTACTTACCAACCATCACTGTGGATATGATAAAATTGCAGAATTATCTACAGCAGAACAAAACCATCTTAAAAACGGATTTTGGGCAACTTCACTAGAAGAAGAACTTAAACCTCAACGTTCATATGTACGTTTCTTTGTAAGAATGGACGATGTGTCCAACAGAATACTATCTCAAGTAAATGATAGCATGTCTGAAAAAGAACGTGAGGCGGTTATCAATAAAGAAATAGCTAAAATTCAAGAAGAAAATAACGAAGGTGGAAAATACACAGTATCTGTGCGTCCGTTCTATCAAGGAAATGAGTACTACTACTTTGTTTATCAGGATTATAACGATGTGCGTTTAGTTGGTACACCTCCCGAAAGTATTGGAAAATATGGTGGAGATACAGACAACTGGGAATGGCCAAGACATACTGGAGATTTCTCTTTATTTAGAGTTTATGCAGATAAAGATGGAAATCCAGCACAATACTCAAAAGAGAATGTACCTTTAAAAGCAAAACACCACTTACCTGTAACAATCGATGGTGTAAAAGAAAACGATTTTGCAATGATATTAGGTTATCCGGGACGTACTAACCGTTGGATGCCAGCTGAAGGAATAGAACAAAATGTAAATTATGCTTATCCTGCTTGGGTTGAAGGTTCAAAACTAAGTATGGATGTTATGAAAAAGTATATGGATGAGAGTGAAGGCATTAATTTAATGTATTCTTCAAGCTATGCTAGAATTGCTAATTACTGGAAGAATCGTCAAGGAATGATTGACGCCCTTACAGCTCATAAAACTGCAGAAACAAAACGTAACGTTGAAAAGAAATTCAATAAATGGGCTAATAAAAAAGCCAATTTAGAACGTTATGGAAAAGTTATAGAAAACATTAATAACTATTACAAACTCACAAACGACAGAGCGAGACACGCTAACTACTTAAGAGTATTATTACGTTCTAGCAACTTCTCTGTTTTACCTTACAGATTAGGTAGTGGATTAGAAAACTATGCAAATGCTAATGAAGCGCAACAAGAACAGTTGCGTCCAAGACTACAAGCTATGATAGAAGGTTCTTATTCAGCTATTTATTTACCTTTAGAAAAAGATGTGTTTGCTCAGCAATTAAGCCTTTATACAAGTAAAGCAAATTATCCTTTACCAGAACTTGTGGTTAAAGTTGGTGAAGCAAACAACAATGATTTCACATCTTACATAAGTTCTATATTTGAGTTAAGTATGTTCTCATCTAAAGAACGTGTTGCTGCATTTTTAGAATATCCAGATATTGAAATACTTAAAAACGATCCACTATACAAACTATCCGGTGAGTTATTAGCTAAATACAGAGAGCAACCAGAAGAGCTTAAGCAACCAACAAACGATTTTCAAGCGTCATTTAGATTATTGGTGGAAGGACTTAGACAATCTGGTTTAAGTAAAATTAAATATCCAGATGCTAACTCTACTCTACGTTTGTCTTATGGAAAAGTAAGAGCTTTACCAAAAGATCCAAGAAACGATGCAAAAATAAATAACTACACAACTCTTAAAGGTGTTGTTGCAAAATACCAACCTGGAGATGATGAGTTTGATTTACCAGAAGGAATGGTAGATTTCTATAACAATAAAGACTATGGTAGATATGCAAACGAACGTGGTGAATTACCTGTGAATTTCTTATCCGATAACGATATTACAGGAGGAAATTCTGGTTCGCCAGTACTTAATGGTAAAGGTGAATTAATTGGTTTAGCCTTTGATGGTAACATTGAAGCTATGGCTGGAGATGTAATTTTTGATAAAAAACTACAACGTACTATTAATGTTGACATTAGATATGTACTTTGGTTAATAGATAAATTCTCTAATGCTAAACACATTGTAGATGAGTTAACTATAGTAGGAAACTAGTACCGTTTAATTTATATTTAAAAAGGTGAGTTGTATTTAACCAACTCGCCTTTTTTAGTTTTCTTTTGCTACCTCTAGAGCAGTAATTTTATTTTCTAATATTGAGAGTTCATCACCATATCTAATTATCTGATCTACAGTTAGGTCATTACTACTATTAACCAAATCAATTAATTCCTTACTTTTGATACTATAATATTCTATTGTTGATTCAATTTTATCTTTCATTTTCTAAAATTATTCAATTATTTTCTTGATTTCCCCTCTATATTGCGAAGCACTTTTCCCTGTAAATTCTTTAAACAATTTATTGAAATGAGAAAAATTATTAAATCCACATTCAAAACAAATATCTGTAATACTCATTTGGCTTTCGTGTAAAAGCTTAGTTGCATGTACAACTCTATACTCATTTACCAGTTTTGTAAATGTTTTCCCAGTAACTTTTTTAAAGTACCTACAAAATGCAGGAACTGTCATACTTGCTTGATCTGAAATTTCATCCAATGTAATTTGACTTGTGAAATTGGCATTTATGTATTTGAAAATAATGTCGATTTTCTGGCTGTCTTGAGGTTTTGTTTCAAACGCATAACCATTACTGTTTAAAATCTCATAATCTTTAGAAACTGCAAGATCTTGAAGAATTTCCATAAGTTTTACTATACGATTAAACCCATCGTAGTTTTTAAGGTTTTCAATTTTTGGTCCTAATCTGTCTTTTGTTTCTCTTTTAAATCGAATTCCTTTTTGTGCGCGCTTTAAAAGGCTTTTTAACTCAGCCATTTCAGGTAATTCAATAAATATATTACCAAATATTTCAGGTTTAAACTGAATAAGTGTCTCTTTACCATATCGTGTTAAACGATCTGTAAACCCATTATGTGGCAGGTTTGCTCCAATTAACAGTAATTGACTATTATTAAAATAGGAAAGGTGATTTCCAATATGTGTTTTTCCATGTCCCTTGTTAATATAAATTAACTCAACCTCTGGATGAAAATGCCAAAACGCAGATGTTCTAGGCTTATCATTAGCATCATAATGCTGTCTAACCAATATAGACTTACCAAACTCTGGAGTCACTTTTTCAAATGTAGGATTCTTTTTAAGCATTTCTTTTAATTTTTATCAAAATTAAATTTTAATATACATACAAATCTATACTTATTTAACCATTTAGTGTTCTATATTAACAATAATTAAGCTATAACGTTTTCGATGGGTTAATATAGTATACAAATTTATTAAAATTGTTGTTTTCACAAGTTTATTATCAACCTATTTTTGCCCTATAATTATTAAACTAATTATGTTATGAAAAATTTTAATTTAAGAAGTGTAGTGTTAAAACCGATTTTTAATTCTACAAAAGGGAAACAAAAGCAAGAAGTTTCATTAAACTACTTAATTGATGACAAGCTATCTAATAGAGACGTAATATATCAATTAACAGCTCTAATGATGACTTTACCATTAATCACAGGACTATTATTATTATGGTTCAATATTTAAACAAAAAATAATATTAAAAAATACAATCATGAAACGAATTATAAAAAACAGTTTATTAATAGTAGTCTTTTTAACTACAATATTCGGTAATGCAAATGAAGCATTTATATTGACCAAATTAAGAGACAATAAAACAACAATGTTAACATTGTTAGAAGTAAAAGAAGGAAGTAGCTTATTAATTAAAGATAAGTCTGGAGTAGTGCTTTACAGAGAAAAAATTAAGAGTTCTGGGATTTACACAAAAGGATTTGACTTTACTTCTTTACCTGAAGGTAATTACTTTTTTGAACTTGATAAAGATTTTGAAATTCCATTTAAAGTAATTAAAACTATAAAATCAAATTCATCTAAAATTTCAAGATCTAGAAGAGTAAATGTTGATATTGAAGTTGAAAACAAAATTTTAAGCTTAAAAGGAGAGTATTATTCTAAATACTTTTTAGAAAACAACAAGTAATTAAAATTGTATAGAACAAAAAAGAGGAAGTTAAATACTTCCTCTTTTTTTATTTACCTGGAAAATCAGCTTTTCGTTTTTCCAGAAATGCGGTGGTTCCTTCTTTAAAATCTGCTGTTCCAAAACAATTGCCAAATTGTTTAATTTCCACTTTAAAACCGTTTTTACCATCCTTGAAATTGGCATTAACAGATTTAATAGCTTTACCAATTGCTACTGATGAATTTCGCATGATTCCTTTTGCAATATCGTAACAACAAGACAACAATTCTTCCTGAGACTTTACATGATTTACCAAGCCATAACTTAATGCTTGGTTTGCGCCAATCATTCCAGCTGTCATTATCATTTCCATAGCTCTTCCTTTACCAACTAATTGAGGTAACCGTTGTGTACCTCCATACCCAGGAATAACACCGAGAGAAACTTCTGGTAATCCCATTTTTGCATTAGTGCTTGCAATTCTAAAATGACAAGCCATTGCCAATTCTAATCCACCACCCAGTGCAAAACCGTTTACAGCAGCAATCACTGGAGTCGATAGATTTTCAACTAAATCAAATAATAACCCTTGTCCTTGTGCGGCTAGTTGTTGTCCTTCTGCTACATTAAAATGAGCAAATTCGCTAATATCTGCTCCTGCAACAAAGGCTTTTTCGCCACTTCCAGTAAGTACAATAACTTTTGTGTTTTTATCATCTTCTGCATGACTAAACGCATCATGAAGCTCCTCAATAGTCTCTTTATTTAATGCATTGAGTTTTTTAGGTCTGTTAATAGTAATGGTTGTTATCCCATTTTCTGTTTTAGATAGTATGTTCTTATAATTCATAATTTATACTTTATACTTTAGGAAAGGTTACTTTAAATGTTGTGCCTTTTTGTTCTACAGAAGTAAAGTTAATAGTTCCTCCATAGGTTTCTACAATCTTTTTTATCATTGGTAAACCTAATCCCATACCACTTGATTTGGTGGTAAATTTAGGTTCGAAAACCTTTTCTTTATAATCTTCTGCAATACCACAACCATTATCCTCAACTGTTATCACTACGTTTTCATTCTCTGGATAGACATCGATTAATACTTGAGGGTTTCCAACATCTTTCACGGCTTGAATAGCATTTTTAACCAGATTTGTAATCACTCTTATAAGTTGTGTTCTATCAAATTTTGCAATAATTTCTTTTTCTGTTGAAATAAATTTAATGTAAGGTTCTGTGAAAATTTCAGTTGCTAGATCTATTATCTCAACAATATTGAGCAGCTCATTTTTTTGTGCTGGCATTTTAGCAAAATTCGAAAATGCTGAAGCAATAGAGCTCATAGTGTCTATCTGTTGTATAAGTGTTTTACTGTATTCTTCTACTTTCTGTGTAATATCAGGATCGTCTGGATTAAATTTTCTTAAGAAACTTTGCACGCTTAATCGCATAGGAGTTAACGGGTTTTTAATTTCGTGCGCAACTTGTTTAGCCATTTCTCTCCATGCTTGTTCACGTTCGCTTGTAGCCAATTTTACAGCACTATCTTCCAGCTCGTCTATCATACTATTGTAAGATTCTACAAGCAATGAAACCTCTTGACTTGCTCCTTTAAGTTCAATTTTTTTATTCCGTTTTTCAAGTCGTGTTTCATCCATTTTATCACTTATAGTTTTAAGTGATCTCGTAATAAATCGTGATACAAAATAGGCAAATGCTACAGCTACAAGAAGCATGACTAAATAAGCATATCCAAGTCTGAATAAGAACTCTTTTAATTCGGCTTCATTGAAAGAGTCGTCTTCAAAATAAGGAACATTTAAAATACCAAGTGGTTTCGAGTTTCTGTCATTAAAAATAGTGTACGACGATTGAAAATCGCCACCTAATTGCTCGTCTTTTTCAACATAACGTTTGGAAATTGTCTGATGTAGATTATTTAAAATATCAGGAGGCAAGCATATTGTAATGGTGTCATTATCAAATGTTGGTTTCGATTTTTTTATCAATGCACCATCTAAATCGTAGAGGTTAAAATCAACTTTAAGGTTATTGGCAATAGCATAGATTTCGTCTTTAAAAATTAAATCTAAATATTTGGTTTCTCTTGGATATGTTGTTTTGTCCAAAACATATCTAATACTAGATAGAATTTGCGCTTCTTTACGTTCCAGACGTTGTTTGTGGTAATCTTTGGACTGCTCGTTATACTGATAAATTGTAACTGCTGCAATTAAAATTGAAGCCACTACAACAAGCAATATCATGTAAATGAATATTCTAGATCGTAAAGACAGTCTTCCTTGAGCCATTGTCAAATTTTAATTATTAAAGATAGCAATAATTAAGCCATATTTAGAAAAATAGTAAAGTCTAAAAACGAGTAAACATGTTTAATCTTCAACAAACAAATAGTTAAGGTTTTTCTGGTTAAAAGATTGGTTAAAGGCTTTAATTTCTTCGTTAACTAATTTGTTAAATACTTGTAACTGCTTATTTATTTTCTCAGTTAATTCATTTTTTACAGCAATATCTTGAGTTGTTGGAGCAAAATCTCCCATGCTAATTAACGAATTAAGATGTCCTAGTTTATTAGTTAGTCGAATTGGGAAATTTAAAGGGTCTTGACCACTTTTGTTTTTGGTTTGATACAATGCTTTTTCGATATCTGAAAACTGTTCTCTTAATTTTTTTGCTTTTTCAATTAAATCTTTTACAACTTCATCATCTTTATATTGCGATTCAAAAGCTAATAACTGCTTATTGATGGCTCTTATTTTTTTAATGGATTTATGAGCATTATCTATTGTTTTATTTACATCTTTAACAAACTCGAACTGTTGCTTCATATCTTCCAAAGAACTTTCTGATCTTGGATCAGCTAAAATTGTAAATGGTTGTTCTTGTGCTTTGCCATTAACATTTAAAGACACTATATATTCTCCAGGAATAGCTCGCGGACCTTTTAAACTTGCCCACCAAAGTATCATACCTTTCAAACGTTCTGCGCCTTCATAAGTCATATTCCACACAAATTGGTTTGGTCCTTTTTTAACTTTAAGTTTGTTCTCTTTATCTGTTGTGCTAAACGTTTTAATGGTATCACCTTGTGTGTCGAAGTATGTAAGAGACACCTCATCTTTTTCATTATAATCTAATAAATTAAAATAGGTAATAACACCATTTGGATGATTGGTTCCTGTTGTTTTACTGCTTTTTCTTGAACCTCCACGCATCCTATAGGTGTCTTTTGGTTTGAATAGCAGATGTTTATTTATGTCTTTTGAATACAATTGATGCAACAAAGTTAAGTCGTCTAAAACCCATAAGCTTCTACCTTGAGTTGCTACTATTAAATTGTTTTCCTTAATGGTTAAATCTGTTATTGGTACAACTGGAAGATTTAATTGAAACGGTTTCCAGTTCTTACCATCATTAAAAGAAATATACATTCCAGTTTCTGTCCCAGTATACAGCAACCCTTTTTGTTTTGGATCTTCTCGTAAAACTCTGGTGAAATGTTCAGCGTTTATACCATTAGTGATTTTAGTCCACGATTTTCCATAATCTGTAGTTTTGTATAGGTATGGTGCAAAATCACCTGTTTTATATTTTGTCCCGGCTATGTAACATGTTCCAGCATCAAAAGCACTAGGTTCAATACTATTTATCATCATCCACTCTGGCATACCTTTAGGTGTGATATTGTCCCAAGTTTTGCCACTATCTTTTGTTACATGAATTAATCCATCGTCACTACCAACCCAAAGTAAACCTTCTTGAAGCGGCGATTCTTGCGCTGCAAAAATAGTACAGTAATATTCTACAGATGTATTGTCTTGTGTAATTGGTCCTCCCGAAGATTTAAGTTTTTCTGGATCGTTTCTAGTTAGATCTGGGCTTATAATTTCCCATGATTGCCCTTCGTTTTCTGTGACATGAACGTGATTAGAGAATGTATATAATCTATTAGGATTATGTTTTGAGAATATAATTGGGAAATTCCATTGGAAACGATATTTCATGCCTTCTGCTCCATGACCCATTGGATTATCTGGCCATACATTAATAGCTCTAACCGTTCCTTTTTTATGATTTACACGCGTTAAAAATCCACCATAACTACCTCCATAAACAATATCGTTATTTTTTGGGTCAACAGCTATATGTGCTGATTCTCCTCCTGCTGTTGATTCCCAGTCGTCTTCAGTTATACTTCTACCATCTGTTCTATGAGGTATTCTCACTGTAGAATTATCTTGTTGTGCTGCATAAATGCGATAAGGGAAGTGATTATCTGTAGTCACTCTGTAAAATTGAGATGTTGGTTGATTATGGTAAGTAGACCATGTTTCGCCTCCATCATAAGTAACTTGCGCGCCTCCATCATCACCAATTATCATTCTATCAGGATTTTCTGGTGCTATCCATAAATCATGATGGTCGCCATGTGGTGCATTGTAAGTACTAAATGTTTTTCCTCCATCTTCACTTCTATGATAACGAACATTTAAAACGTAAACTTTATCTATGTCTTTAGTATCTGCATAAACTCGTGTGTAATACCAGGCACGTTGTCTTAATTTGCGTTCACTATTTATTTGTTTCCATGTGTCTCCACCATCATCACTTTTGTACAAACCGCCTTTATCTTTGTTTTCAACTATTGCCCAAACACGCTCATTATTGATAGGAGAAACTGTTACTCCAATAATTCCTAAAGTTTCCTTTGGGAAGCCTTCATTTTTAGAAATTTCTTTCCAAGTTTTTCCGCTATCTGTACTTTTCCATAAAGCAGATCCTTCTCCTCCAGAGCTCAAACTGTAAGGCGAACGTTGAACTTTCCATGTTGAAGCATAGATTATTCTTGGATTAGTTGAGTCTAATAATAAATCAACAACACCTGCTTGATCGTTTGAAAACAAAATTTTATTCCATGTTTTTCCTCCATCTATACTTTTATAAAGACCT
Source organism: Flavobacteriaceae bacterium (assembly GCA_013042715.1). Taxonomy (GTDB): domain Bacteria; phylum Bacteroidota; class Bacteroidia; order Flavobacteriales; family Flavobacteriaceae; genus Site-B15. The sequence goes on from JABDPN010000286.1 coordinate 24,957, forward strand.
CTATCTTGAGTTGGTTTGTATATGTTTCCTAATACGCCAGCATAAACTATATCTGAATTTGTTGGATGAACAGCAATCCTTGGTATATGTCTAGAGTTTTTAAGTCCATGTGCTTCCCATGTTTTTCCAGCGTCAACACTTTTCCAAATACCATAACCAGAAGACACATTTCCTCTTACAGTTTTTTCTCCGCCACCAACATAAATAACATTAGGATCACTTTTTGAAACACTAATAGCTCCAATACTTCCTCCAAAAAATCCATCAGAAATATTTTCCCATTCGCGTCCTCCATTTGTAGTTTTCCAAACACCACCTCCTGTTGCTCCAAAATAATATAAGTTAGGTTTGTTTGGCACTCCAGTTACTGCAGCACTTCGTCCTCCTCTAAAAGGACCAATAAGTCTATATTCTAATGCCGAATAATGTTTTTCGCTAAATTCTTGAGCATTGATTTGAGATGATAATGTAAATATTATTAAAAAGGTAGTGAGGTTAAATATAACTTTCATTGTTTATTTGTTTAGTTAGTAAGACGAAAAATAAGAAATAATAATTACTCTTTTTCTTTAAGTCTTAATTTTAAAACAACTTCTCTGTTTAAAAAGAATGCAGTAACTATAGTTGATAATATATCTGAAATTGGAAATGCAATCCAAACACCTAATTCGCCATAATAAATTGGTAAAATAAATATTAAAGGAATAAAGAAAAACCCTTGTCTTGTTAAGGTTAAAAATAACGCAGGAATAGCTTTCCCAACTGCTTGAAAATACGCGGCACCAATAAGTTGAACCGCAATAATTGGAGTAGCTGCAAAAACCCAACGCATTGCGCTAGGTGTTTCTTTTAACACTTCTACATCGTCTGTAAATAATCGTGTAATAAACTCTGGAAATACCATTAGTGAAATGAAGACTAATGTGGCTAATCCAGCTGCATATTTAATTGCTGTAGCAATTGTATTTTCGACACGCTTGTAATTTTGTGCGCCATAATTATATCCTGCGATTGGTAAAAATCCTTGTGTAATTCCATAAACTGGAAACAAAGCAAACATGAGCATTCTTCCAACTATAGCATAAGCTGTAACCGAAGATTCTCCTCCAAGATCAAACAAAATATTATTCATTAATAAATAGGTAACGCTAACTACTGCTTGTCTAGAAAGTGTTACAAAACCTAAAGAACTAATTTCGTTTACAATCTTTTTATCGAGGTTAAAATGTGGAATATTAATTTTAAGTTCTGAATTTTTTGAAAGAAAAAACCAAAGTAGATATATAAAACACATAATGTAAGAACCCGTTGTTGCCCAGGCTGCTCCAAGCATACCAAGATCAAAAAATTTGATTAAAATCACATCTAAAACCAAATTACCAACAGAAGGGAATAACATCGCATACATTGCAAACTTTGGTTTTCCTTCTGCTCGTACAACTGTATTCCCCATCATGCATAATGCTAAAATTGGAATTCCATAAAGGACTACGCGATAATAAATTTTAGCTGGTTCAAAAATTAAACCTTTACCTCCAAAAGCTGGGATAATATCATCAATATATATCAATCCAAAAACCACAAGAACAGTTGTGAGTACAGTTGTTAAGCTTAATTGATTTCCAAAAGTTTTAAGCGCTTTTTCTTTGTTTTCTGCTCCAAGTGCTCTTGAGATTATTGAAGATCCTCCTACTCCAATAGACATACCTAATGCAGCAATAAAAAACGAAACTGGTAATACTACATTAATCGCTGCAATAGCAATAGAACCAATCCAATTACCAACAAAAATAGTATCTACCAAGATATTCAATGACATTACCAGAATACCAATTGATGCTGGAACTGCTTGTTTAACCAATAATTTACCTATTGGCTCACTACCTAGTTGTTGTGCTGTAACTTTTGCCATTTAATAGCTTAGAAAAAAATAAAAATTTCATGAAAGATAGTAAATTAGATGGCTTTAAATTATTGCTATTGACTTTTTATTTTATTTATTTAACATTCATATTTTATTAGTATTTTAGAGCACTAACTTAATGTTATGAGTCTACTGTTATTTTACGCTTTTATTTCAATCTTTTTTTCATTCTTGTGTTCAATACTTGAAGCTGTATTACTAAGTATCACTCCAACATTTATTAATGTAAAGTTGCAAGAAGGTAAAGGTTATGCAATCACTTTAGAGGAATTAAAAAAAGATGTAGACAAACCTCTAATTGCTATTCTCACGCTTAATACAATAGCACATACAGTTGGAGCAATTTTAGTTGGTGTACAGGCTAAAGCTGCTTATGCAGAACTCTATGGTACTGAAACCAGATCTATTTTTGGAATATCTTTTACAGAAGATGTTATGGTGGGTGTTGTTTCAACAATCATGACCATTTTAATTCTTGTTGCTTCTGAAATTATTCCTAAAACAATTGGTGCTACATATTGGAGTCAGCTTGCAAATTTCACATCAAAAGCATTGGTAATACTAATTTGGCCCTTAAAAATAACAGGTGTTTTATGGCTACTTCAACTTACTACAAGATTAATTGGAGGAAAGGGTCATGGTAGCGTATTGAGTCGTGAAGAATTTCATGCTATGACACAAATTGCAGAAGACGAAGGTGTTTTTCATGAGTCTGAAAGTAAGGTTATAAAAAATATGTTAGCATTTAAGGATGTTATGGCTAAAGATATCATGACACCTAGGACGGTTATGAAAGTAGCTAACGAGAATGTAACTGTCGAAACATTTTTTAATGAAAATCAAAATCTTCGTTTCTCTAGAATTCCTGTTTTTAAGGATACTTTAGATAATATAACCGGAATTGTTCTTAAAGACGATATCTTCAAAGAAATGGCTAACGACAATAATTCCACAAAGTTGTCTGAAATACGTCGTGATATTTTAGTTACAAGTAGAAATATACCAATCCCACAGCTGCTAGACGAGCTGGTTTTAAATAAAAACCACATGGCATTAGTTGTGGACGAATATGGCTCTGTTAGTGGTATTGTAACTATGGAGGATGTAATAGAAACGCTTCTTGGTATAGAGATAATGGATGAAAGTGATAATGTAGCAGACTTACAACTTCTAGCCCGTAAAAGTTGGGAGTCTAGAGCAAAACGTTTAGGAATTATAGAACATAAAGCAGAAGAAGATTAATGCAAGAGTGTTTTATAAATACACCTTTAGGTATTACTAAAATTGAAGGAGATGAAAATGGTATTAGTAGCGTTTCTGTTTTAGAAACTAAAGAAAATTTATCAGAAGTTATTCCTGTACAACTTCAAAATTGTGTGTCACAGCTTAAAGAGTATTTTAATGGCTCTAGAAAAAAGTTTAAATTAAAATTAAATCCTAAAGGCACAGATTTTCAAAAGAAAATCTGGTCATTCCTTCAAGAAATTCCTTTTGGACAAACAACATCTTATCTAGAATTATCAAAAAAATATGGAGATGTTAAAGCCATAAGAGCTGTAGCAAATGCTAATGGTAAAAATCCGTTGTGGGTAATTATTCCTTGTCATCGTGTAATTGGAAGTGATGGAAGTTTAAAAGGTTATGCTGGTGGATTATACAGAAAACAATGGTTACTTAATCACGAAAACTCATGTAAGCAGCAATCATTGTTTTAATTTATTATATTTAATATCTAAAATAAACCTTAATGAAATTAATTAAAAAACTAGTTAAATGGTTAATCATTCCATTAGCTTTAATCGTTGCCATATTATATATAACAGACACAGATTATCTATTAAAAGCAGTTAGAACAATTTACGCAAAAGGACATACTACAGCTTTTCTTGAGGACTACAAAGAGTTTGATAACAGAACTATAGAAGTTGGTGTTGGACAACCTTGGGCGCTTCACAAAGATTATAATTCTGTTAGTGAAACAGAAGAATTAACAAAATGGAATAACAAACTAGGCACTGTTGCTTATGTAATAATAAAAAACGATAGTATTTGGTTTGAAAACTATTATGATGGTTATAGCAAAGACTCCAAAAGTAACTCTTTCTCTATGGCGAAAAGTGTGGTTTCTGCTATGTTAGGTAAAGCCTTAATGCAAGGTAAAATTAAGAGTTTAGACCAACCATTAAGTGATTTCTTTCCTGAATATAGTGAAGGATTCGATGCAAAATTGACTATTGGAGACTTATCGTCTATGACCTCTGGATTAGATTGGGATGAAGCATATTATTCACCTTTTTCTATTACAACACGAGCTTATTTTGATGATGATTTAGAATCTATGATGTTAGGTTTAGATACTAAAGAAGAACCCGGAAAATCATACAAATATTTAAGTGGAAATACACAGCTACTTGGTATGGTTATAGAAAAAGCGACGGGACAAACACTTTCAGACTATCTAACTGAAGAATTCTGGAAGCCTCTAGGCGCAGAAAACGAGGCTTTTTGGCAACTTGATAGCGAAGAAGGTGGACTTGAAAAAGCATATTGTTGTATTGCTAGTAACGCAAGAGATTTTGCCCGATTTGGAAAACTCTATAAAGACTATGGGGAATGGAATGGTAAGCAAATTCTAGATTCAACATTTGTTGTTAAATCTATAACACCTAAATTTAGCGAAAGTCCTCAATATGGTTATGGTTGGTGGTTATTACAAGATTACAAAGGCAAAAACTTTTTTATGATGAGAGGTCATTTAGGACAATTTGTAATTGTAGAGCCAGATGATAATGTAATAATTGTAAGATTAGGACATAAAAACGCTAAAGGATTAGACCCAACAATTCATTTTTCTGATGACATTTATGCCTATATAGACGAAGCTTATAAAATGATGAACCATGATAACAAAGCTAAACCTTGAAAATATACTTTTTCTAGATATTGAAACTGTTCCAGAAGTAGAGCATTTTTCAGATTTAGACAATACAAAAAAAGAATTATGGGAGCATAAATCTCAATACCAACGAAAAGACGATTTTTCTGCTGAAGAATTTTATAATCGAGCAGGAATTTGGGCGGAATTTGGTAAAATAATTTGTATTTCTGTTGGATATTTTACATTTCAAGGTGATGTCAGAATGTTTAGAGTGACTTCGTTTCATGGCGAAGAAAAATCACTTTTAAAAGAATTTAAAACCCTTCTCATTTCCCATTTTAGTCAAGCAAAGCATTTACTATGTGCTCACAATGGGAAAGAATTCGACTTTCCATATATAGCAAGAAGAATGATAATTTATGGTATGACATTACCATACAAGCTTAACTTATTTGGTAAAAAACCTTGGGAAGTACCTCATCTCGATACTTTAGAATTATGGAAATTTGGCGACTACAAAAACTATACTTCTTTAAAATTATTAACCAATGTTTTAGGTATTCCCTCTCCTAAAGACGATATAGATGGAAGTGAAGTCTATCGTGTTTATTACCAAGAAAAAAACATAGATAGAATCATTGATTACTGCGAAAAAGATACTATTGCTGTTGCGCAAATACTTTTGCGACTTAGAGGTGACGAATTACTTCATAATAATGAAATAATTCATATATAAAAAAGACCGAATTTTATAAATTCGGTCTTAAATACAACAAGTTAATCTTGATTATTCTCGAATGAATCGTTTAACGATTGTTTCATCTTCATTTTGTATCTCTATAAAATACATACCAGATTTTAGCCTTGAAACATTTATTTTGCCTTTAGAATTACCCTTCATAATGGTAAGCCCAGATATGTTCATTATTCTATAATAGAACTGTTCTAATTCAATCACTTCAACATTAAGAATGTCTTCTTTTACTGGATTTGGATGTACTATTAATTCTGAACTAGAAACTTGTGTCCCAATTTTAACAAGTCTATTACGAATAGACCTCGCTGAAATTCCATTAATACCAGTAATTGTTACTTGATCAATATAAATATTATCAGTCCTGTTAGATGCATCTACTTGAAATCTAAACCCTGCATTTGACACAAAATTATATTGACTTGAATTTAAAGTTACAGTTGCATTATAAAAATTATTGTTATAAATATTAACGCCACTTATCCATGAATCAACGGTTGTCCAATTAGACCCATCAAAATAGCGTAACCAGAAATCTTCTCCATTTTCCATACTACTTACATAAAAATAAAAATCAATTTCAATTTGATTGAATGGGGTTACATCAACATTAGATAAAGTCATAGAAGATTTAACGCCTGAATTATCTCTTATCTGTATAGAATAATTTCCTTCGTATGAATTAGATCCGCTATAACGTTCACAATCTTTTCCGCCATCTATCCAGTTATCCCAACCTGATTCAAAATAACCTTGATTTAAAATTACATCAGTTGGTTCACATGGTTGGCATGAACCTCCACAATCTACTCCAGTTTCATCCCCATTTTGAATGCCATCGTTACAAGTTGGTGTTGAAAGTGTTGTTTCATTAATAGTATTACTTGCAGATGATGAATTTCCTGCAGCATCTCTAGCTATAATATAAAATGCATATGTTGTGGTCTCGCTTAGCCCTGTTACTTGATGTGTTGTAATTGTTGTATTAACAACAAAAATACCATCTTGATATACATCATATCCAGTCACGCCTAAATTATCCGTTGAATCATTCCAGTTTAAGTCTGTAGAAGAATCCGTAGTATTAGACGCAACAAGTCCATTTGGAGTGCTTGGTGCTTCTGTATCAACAAAAATATCAGTAGTTACATTTGCTGTATTGCTAACTGTTGAAGCATTTCCAGCTGCATCCTTAGCTATAACATAGAATGCATAAGTAGTATTAGAGCTTAGTCCTGTAACTTGATATGAATTGGCTGAAACGTTTGAAATGAAAACTCCATCTTGATACACATCATATCCTGTAACGCCAATATTATCGGTAGACGCATCCCATGACAGATCTGTACTATTGTAAGTTGTATTAGTAGCTATTAAATTTGTTGGTGCTGATGGTGATTCGGTGTCTGGAGGATCAAGGGTTGTAACATTTGTTGTATTACTTGCCAATGAGGAATTACCAGCTGCATCTCTAGCAATAACATAAAATGAATAGGGTGTGCTTGCGCTCAAACCAGTTACTTGATAAGTGGTTGCTAAAACATTTGAAACAAAAACTCCATTTTGATATACATCATATCCTGTAACGCCAATATTATCTATAGATGCATTCCAAGATAAATTTGTTGTTGTTTGAGTTGTATTTGATGCATTTAAATTTAGAGGTGTGCTTGGAGGTGTAACATCTGGGCCTGAAGGAGTCCCTTTAATAATAACTTCATCTATATATATATAATCATTATTCCCTGATGCATCACATTGTATTCTAAATTGAGAGTTTGATGCTAAGTTGTATTGTGCTTCATTTAATGTGAAAGTTGCAGAACTAAAACTATTATTACTAAAATCAGTTCCACTTACATAAGTATTAATAGTTGTCCAAGTAGAGCCATTATAATATCTCAACCAGAAATCTTCACCATTTTCCATACTTCTAGAATAATAATAAAAGCTTATTTCTACATCAGCAAATGGTGACAAATCAAAAGTTGGAGATGTCATTGCTGAAGCAGTTCCTGAGTTATCTCTAATCTGAATTGAATAAATTCCTTCATAAGAATATGGACCTGAATACCTAGAACAATCCCCTCCTCCATCAGACCAACCATCCCATCCTGTCTCAAAATATCCTTCATGTAATGTAACCGTATTTATAGTACTAAATATAACAGAACTGCTATAAGGTGATACATTAGTATTGCAATTACTTCTTACCTGAACTTCATATTGAGTTGCAAGACTTAAATTAGTTAGATTAACAGAAGTATTATTTGTGCTTAAAGTTGTCCAAGTTGAAGTTCCAACAACTCTATATCTATAATCGTAATATGCACCAGTTATGTTATCCCAACTCACAGTAGCAGTAGATGATTGAATATTGGAAACTGAAAGTCCTGTAGGCGCTTCTGAAGCTATAGGAGATAACATAATATCAGGTATTGAAACCGTTTGATAATTTGAAATGCTTTGGTTTGATAATGTAAAAGATTGATAACAATCTGCTTCAAACAAAATATCATAAGTGCCAGCAATAGTTGGTCTGTAAAAATCTCCATATGGTAATTCAGTAATCGTATGTGAGTTTACATCATCATGGCCAACTAAAGTAATGGTAGCTTCTATAGGGTTATTTGTTAAGCCATCTTTAACAACGCCCCTAAATCCATATGTTCCTTGTTGTAGGTATTCAATTAAAGCTTCTTTATTATAAGTCCAATGCGCATTTAATTGAGAAGCAGGTATCGTTTTAACATCTGATAATTCTATAGTAGTTTCCTTGCATTGTTTATAATAATTCATGTAATCCTGACGTCCACCTTCTACACGATACCAATCCGCTCCATTCGTTACTCCTGGCCAAACATAATTTGTATACATTGCATCCATGTAGCCACTTGGACTGTTATTCTGGCAATTCACAGCATATTCTTTACTGATTAAGAAAAACCAAGAATCATCTGGGTGTCTAGTATAGGTGTTATCCCATGGGTAATTAACAACTTCTGTCCCACCATGAAAATTAGCAGAAAGTACAAAATGATACGTATCAGCAAGTGACATAAAATGCTGTGTTTCTAATTCATAATTTGAATTCCCATCTGGATGTGCTCCTCCAATATTATCTGGATAATTTCTATTTAGATCCCAGCCATTAGCATTTGCTCTTCTTGCGTTTGCAACAGAAGTGTTTGTTGGATCATTGTAATACGTACCATCAGGATTAGCATTGGGATTTATCCAAATTTCAGTTGTGTCTAATAAGTTTTTAATTCTTAGATGGTCTACGTGTCCAGTGTCATTATATACAGTAAGAAGATAATTAATAAGTTCCAACATCATAGGATAGCCTGCAATTTCATCTCCATGCATTGATGATGTATACATCATTCTAGGTTCTTGCTCATTAGTTGAAACATTCGCAGATAGTTTTGCAAAAAGTAATCTTTTATTACCTCCTCCAACTCCTTCGGTAGTTCCTCCTATGTCAACAATTTCACATAGAGAAGGATATGTTGTTTCAAAATCTAGCATTTGTTGCGCATAGTCTGCATAAGTTGGATACGCATTAAGAGGAAAACTAAGAGTTGATAATAAACTTGATCTTGAAAGCTGATTAGACATAAGTTGAGGTCCAACAACATTATCTTTTTCTCTAACCTCAAAATCTATATTATTCAATAGAAAATTTCTAAACTGGTTTGTATTTGCCCAGGCATAAACAGTTTTAGTGCTAGGATCATAGTTTAGAATTGATAATTCTTTTGTCCACCTATCTAGTTCAGATACATCATTAACTTTAAAATTAAAATTAACTTCTCCTTTTTGGGTTAGGTACTCTTCAGCTTTTTTTTGATGGTCTTCCTGGGCGAAAATAGAAGACATACTCATTAGTAAAATGAGTAAGGTTAGGGATTTTTTCATTTTATGGATAAATTAGTAGGAACCAATATCGTAAGTATTAAGCTTTGTTTTTAATGTATCTGAATTTATTATTAAG
>JABDPN010000292.1 GCA_013042715.1 Flavobacteriaceae bacterium
TGACCATGTAGGAGTATCAGTATTTGCATTCTCAACTTTCAAAACATCTCCTAATACCGTACCTACTAATAATTTTGAAGAACTTGTTGTGTATGGTGAAACGGTAAACGCTGTTGGTCTATTATCCAGCAAATCATCAGTTAAACTTGTTTTTGTCAGGGTTCCTTGAGATTTAATGCCCGCATATCTTCTTACTGCAATACTAGAACCGGATGAATAATTTGAATATAAAATATCTGCTTTAGAATCAAGTGCTTGTGGATTTATAAATGATCCAATGTTATTACTGTCATTGTTTATAGTCACATTTACATTAGTTCCTAAATCAAAAAGATTAATATTATTATTATAAACATAGTTTGTTATGTAATACTGATCTGTTCCATCTTGATCAAAAAAACTATAAGCACCATCACCTCCAGATACATCAACAGAACCACTAATTTCAGATGGTGCATTCTGAAATAACTGAGTCCCATTGTCTTGCAAACCTCCTAAAAAATAATCCGCTCCATTAAAAGCAGTGGTTGGAGCAACACCTATTGTATAAAATTGCGAAGTAATAAAACCATTATTTCGTTGACCAGTTATGCTTCCACCATTATTAGTATAATAAACTCCTCCATCATTACCGAAAACTATAGGATTAGATTCTCCTTGTGGAAATGAAATACCATGTTGATCTGCATGAACATATTGAAATCCAAAACCTCCGTACCAATGACTTAATTGAGCCCAAGTTGAACCTCCATCTCCGGACTTAAAAAGATCAATTCCACCAGTATATATTGTTTGGTCATTATTTGGATCGACTTCTAATAACAAATTATAAAATGCTTGCCCTCTGGCAAAATCTGAAGCTGGTATACTTGGATCAGCATCATTTGGCAAGGTCATAGTTGTTGCTCCTGAGATAAACCCGTCTGCAGTTTCTTGCATTATAACACCTCCTGAAACCTGAGCTAAAATATAAATGACTCCAGGATTTTGAGCTGAAACTGCGATCTGTGTTCTATTTGCACCCGAGACCGAATACGTATCACTGAAGGTTTCACCATCAGTTGAAGAGAATATTTTTCCACCACCATCACCAAAAATAGTACTAGCAATTGTAGATACCCATATGGTGCCGTCAACACCTATTTCAATATCATTAGGTTCGTGTTTATTACCGTTTACCGTTAAAGGCATGTCAAGTTCAGACCAGGTTAAACCTCCATCAATTGTTTTATATAAACCAAATTCGGGACCACCAAGATAAGTAGCTGAATTAGCATCGCCGTAAAAACCTTCTCCTGCAGCAACATAAACCTCTGAAACACCAGAATTATTTTTAATTTTTATATCATTAATAAATTGTATGCCTGGAACTAAATTACCTGTAAAACTTCCAGTTACTGGGTTTAAGGACACATTTACTGTTCCAGATTGTAATGTGCTTTCAATTAAATCTCCATCTTCTTGAGTTATCATGACAGCTGGTATTGTAATAGTTGGATCTGTACCTCCCATAGCAATAGGTTCTCCTGGGTTATTATTCATTACAATAACAGCTATAGCACCAGCATTTTGAGCATTTTTTACTTTATTTACAAACGTGCAATTCCCTCTTCTAACTAAAGCAATCTTACCATTTATTTCAACCCCATTAGTTAAGGCATTACAAGCCTCAGTTGGAGACCCTGTTTCATCATCAGCCAGAACTATATCAGCAGTAATTACAGCGTTTATTGGTGTCCCAAAGTTGCTTGTTGGATACGATACATAATCCCCAGTAATACCAATTGGTGAATTTACAGTGATATTAGAAGCAGAAACAAATGAAGTAGGTCCTGATATCCCGCCAAAAATTTTAGACCAGGACACACCACCATCAACAGATTTCCACAAACCATCTCCATTAACATCCCCTCCAACATAAGACTCGCCAGTACCTAAGTAGAAAATATTAGAATTGTTTGGGTCAGACGTGATAACCGTAACCGCTAAGTTAGTTGGGACATCAACTCTTGTCCAAGTTGAATTAGGATTGGATATATTTTGATTCTTCCAAAGACCACCACTTACACCACCAGCAAACACGGTTTCATTAGTAGAGTCATTTGGATCAAACATGATCGCTCTTGTTCTTCCTCCTACATTGTCAGGACCCCTTTCAACCCAGTTATTATCTATGCCATCACCGGGAACACGATACAACATGCCTTGTTTTATTTTTTCCCTTATAGACTTTAAATTTTCAGAAGTAGGTCTTCCCAATATCGGATTCATGGTCAATTGCCATTCATCTTCGTAATATTTATTAGGTGGGATTCCTTTAGCTTTTCTTTCTTTCTTTGTTAACTTAAGCGTCTCATTGAAAGGACTTTTTGATAAATTTTCTTTATGAATTCTTACAATTTCGTTATTTGATTTGGTATATGATTTATCAACAACTTGACTTTTAAACAAAACAGCAATAAACATAATTACAATCAGCATAGCTGACCATAGCAGTAATTTCTTTCTCATATTTTTTATAATAATAGCAAGCTAAATTATTACATTAGAAAACACAAAACAAAATTTTAACAATATGATAGTGCTAAATTTCAATCCCTGCTATTTTTTTATAAAGTAATATCGCATTGCTATCTGAAAGCGATGCTACATAATGGCAAACATTTAACAATCTCGTGTATAGACTAGAGGAGCAAATATCTAAATGCTCTGGAAGTGTTTTTAAAATTAAAGTATCGTATGCTGTTGGATTGTTATTAAAGCTATTATTAACTGCAGTAATAAACGTTTTTAAAAGTTTGGTTAAAACTTCAAAGCCAGAAATCTCTTTATTAATAACTTCTTTAGATTGATAAATATTAGTTATGCTTAATTTAATAATATCGTTAATCTGCGCTTGGTATTTACATTTGTCAAGTAATGCAGTAAAAAAATCACCTTTTAAAATCACTATTTCATTTTCTAGAAATACATTTACAGCTTCATTAATTAATGTGTTTATGGCTAATGCTCTTAAATAACTAACTCGATCTTGAGTAGATTTTAGTTGATTGTATTTAGCAGTATTAATGGTATCTCTCACCAAATTTATTAAATATTCTAGGGCAAATTCTTCAGGAATTAAACCCAGGTTTATACCATCTTCAAAATCTATTATAGTATAGCAAATATCGTCTGCTGCTTCTACTAAATATGCTAGTGGATGTCTGTAAAAACTAATGTCTTTTGAATATCCTTTTGCTATTAAACCTAAATCTTTTGCAACATCTATAAATGCATCCTTTTCACTTTGAAAGAAACCATATTTTTTATCTACTATATGGTTTGACGGTTTTTTAGGTAAGGATTCTTTTGGATATTTCATAAAAGCACCAAGTGTAGCATAACTTAAACGCAAACCACCTTCTTTACCAATACTATCCTGAGTTAATATTTTAAAACCATTAGCATTACCTTCAAAATCGCATAAATCCTGATATTCTTTTGCGGATAATTGTTCTTTAAACTGTTTCCCATCTCCAGACTTAAAAAAATGTCCAATGGCTTTTTCTCCAGAATGTCCAAAAGGTGGATTTCCAATATCATGTGCTAAAGCTGCTGTTGCTACAATTGCTCCAAAATCATTCGCTTGATAACCATGGATTTCCTTTAGGTGTGGATACTTTTCTAAAACTTTTAAACCTACTTGTCTTCCCAAAGAGCGACCTACAACACTTACTTCAAGACTATGTGTTAATCGTGTGTGTACAAAATCGGTTTGCGATAAAGGTATAACTTGTGTTTTATCCTGTAAACTTCTAAATTCTGAAGAAAATATAATACGATCGTAATCGACTTCAAAACCCAAACGTGTTTCGTCTTGTTCTTTACGGATTCGTTTATGTGTGTCACCAAAGCGCTTTAAAGACAGTAGTTGCTCCCAGTTCATAATAAAAAATATTTAGGCAAGATAGCTATAATTGTCTTAATCAAAATAATCACGTTTATGTTAATTTATTGTTAGGCGATATCCTTTTTTAGGTTTTTATAATAACGTTTTTATAACATTCTAAAGCTAATACTTAACTTTTGATTAATCAAAGTAGCCCCATTCTATTTTTACTTTGCAAAAGTAAAACAGATGTAATAATGAAAAAGATTATAGCAATTATATTTTTTATGAGTACAGCGATAGTTTTCGCTCAAGACTCTAAAACAATTAGCGGGAAATTATTAGACAGCGAGTTTAACAACAACCCTCTTGCATTTGCAACCGTTACCATTAAAGGCACAATGACTGAAACCATTTCTGATATTGATGGTACGTATACGTTTAGTAACCTTGAAACAGGTGATTATACTTTAGTATATCGTTTTGTAGGCTATCAAACAATTGAAAAAAACATAAGCATCTCTCAAGAACCTACCGAAAAGCTTGATATTGTTATGCAAGCATTAACACCAAGCTTAAACAAAACAGCTACAGTGGCAAGTTCTGCTAAAAGCAAACCAAAACCATAAAAATCCAAACATATTTATATATAAAAAAAGAGGTGGATCACCTCTTTTTTTTGTTCCTATCTTCTTACTGTGTTAATTTAAAGTTAAGCAATATCCCTTTTCTAATTATTGCTTGTAACAATAAGATAACCTTATAGATACTTATCCTTAATTCTAGATTAACAAATCCTTTACACACTGATTGTTTATTTGCAATGAAAAATTAAAATCTAAATTAATTTAAATACAAAAAAAATGAAACGTAATTTATTATTCACTTTGATTATGACATCGCTTATCTTAACAAGTTGTTTTAAGGATGATGACACACCAATTATAATTGAAGAAGTAACAAACAATAATTATTATGACAACTCTGGTGGTGGTGGAGATGAATTCGAAACTATCGTTAAAGCTGGTGGAATTGCTATTGATGAGACATGGACAAGCGAAAATATTTATGTATTAGACAGAAAAGTAGTGGTGCAAGAAGGTGTAACATTAACAATCGAACCAGGTACTATTATTAAAGGTAGAGCTGGAACAGGATCTTTATCATCTGCATTAATTGTAGCTCGAGGTGGAAAAATTATGGCTGAAGGGACACCAAGTAATCCTATAATATTTACTTCTGAAGCTGATAACATTGAGTCAGGTGAAACTGCAGGAACTAATCTAGATGAAAACGATAGAGGACTTTGGGGAGGACTTCTTGTATTAGGTTACGCGCCATGTTCATTCTCTGGTGATGTAACACAAGTACAAATTGAAGGTATTCCAGCAGACGATACATTTGGGCTTTATGGAGGAGACGATCCAGCAGATAATTCTGGTGTTATCCAATATGTTTCTATTCGTCATGGTGGAACTTTAATTGGTGAAGGAAATGAAATTAATGGACTAACATTAGGTGGTGTAGGTACTGGAACAACTTTAGACAATATAGAAGTTGTTGCAAATGTTGATGATGGCATTGAGTTTTTTGGTGGAACTGTAAATGCTTCTAACCTTTTAGTTTGGGCACAAGGAGATGATGGATTAGATATAGACCAAGCTTTCTCTGGAACTATAGATAATGCTGTTGTAGTCTTAGGAGATGCTTCAGACCACGCTTTAGAGATTGATGGTCCTGAAGGAACTGCTACTGGTTCTTTTACTTTACAAAACGTTACTCTAATTGGTAATCTTGATACTGCAAATGGCGAGTATGCAGATTATAGATCAGGTGCAACTGGAGCAACTAATAATATTTATGCTTATGGCTTTAAAGACGTTTCTGATGTTGAATTAGATAATGATGGCGTTGCAACAAATTATAATGATGGTTTACTTACCTTCTCTGCTTGGGAAATTGTATTGCCAACAGCTGTAACTGCTATAGAAGATGTATTTGTTAATAAGGCAGAAAATATTACTGTAACAGGATTTGGCTCTGAAGCTTCTGCTGTAACTCAAGGTTCAGAAACTGTTGGTGCTACAACATCAAACCTTAGTTGGACGTACGCTAACGAGTTTGGAGGTTTAGGTTTCTAAAAAATGATCAAATTAAAAACACTAATTCTCTGCTATAAGCGCATGAGTATTAGTGTTTATTTACATTTTTAAACCTATACAATTATGAAAAAAAACAACAAATTTTTTATATTATTTTTCACATTTTCCTGTTTGTTCGCTTACGCGCAAGAAGGTGTAATTGCAGGTACTGTTTTTGATGGTGATTTTAACGAGCCAATGGCATTTGCAAACATCATTGTAAAAGGCACTACTACAGGAACAACATCAGATTTTGATGGGAAATATCAATTAGAACTTGATGCTGGGACATATACATTAGAGTTCTCTTTTGTAGGATACGAAACTAAAGAGGTTACTAATGTTGAAGTAAAACCTAATCAAACAACAGACTTAGATATAACCCTTTACACCAATTCTTTAGAACAGATTTTTATTACAACCAGTATAAAACGAAATACCGAAAATGCAGTATTAGATATGCAAAGAAAATCGGTTACACTTTTAGATGGACTTTCTGCACAAAGCATGAAAAAGACAGGAGCGAGTGATGTTGCAAATGCTGTAAAAAACGTTCCAGGTGTATCTGTACAAGGTGGTAAATATGTTTTTGTAAGAGGGCTTGGAGATCGTTATACTAAATCTATTTTAAATGGTGTGGATATTCCAGGTTTAGATCCAGATAGAAATACCATTCCAATGGATATTTTTCCTACAAACCTCATAGATAATGTTATTGTGGTTAAATCTGCAGCAGCAGAATATCCAGCAGATTTTACTGGTGGTATTGTTAATATTGTAACCAAAGATTTTCCAACTAGAGCTGAATACGGCGTTTCTGTTGGAGCTGGATACAATTCAGAAATGCACTTTAATGACAACTTTTTGACATATGATGGAGGTGATCAAGATTTTTGGGGATATGATGATGGCACAAGAGATTTACCAATGAATAGATATCAACCAATTCCAGGTACGTTTGAAAATAAATTGCTTCTTAATAGTTTAACCAATAGGTTTAACAAACAATTAAAGGCTGAAGAAGACAAAAGTGGTATGAACTATAGTATTGGACTTACCGCTGGAAATCAATACGATATTGGTGATAATAAAATAGGTTATCTAGCGTCTTTCTCATACAAAAACAACACAAAGTTTTACGAAGATAGAATTGATAATACCTATCAAAGAGAACCTGATACTTCTATTAACGAATTAGGAGGATTACGATTAACAACTGGTTCAGAAGGTATACAAGAAGTATTGGTTAGTGCTTTAGGTGGTATCACTTTTAAGAGCGATTTATCTAAATACAAATTAACAGTAATGCATCTCCAAAATGGTGAATCTTCTGCTGGTTTCTTCAATCAACAACTTAGCCAAGGAGGTACAGCAGGAAGTGCTTTTGAAGATGTTGTAAAAGATGCTTTATTATATACAGAGCGTTCTATTACAAATATTTCACTAAATGGTAGCCACAATCTTGGTGAAACAGATTGGAAGTTTGATTGGACCTTTTCACCTTCTTTTTCTAAAGTGGAAGATAAAGACCATAGAATTACACCACTTCAGGTTACACAAGAAGGGAATTATATAATAAGTCCTAGTACATCCACATATCCAGTAAGATTATGGAGATCACTTTTAGAGGAAAACTGGGTTGGAAAAGTAGATTTATCTAATAAATATATGCTATTTAACAGACCTGCTCAATTTAAAATTGGAGGAGGATACGTTTATAAATACAGAGATTTTAGTATCGACCAATTCTTCTTTAGTAATACTGATATTCTTGTGCCTAATGGTGACACTAATCAATTACTCTTAGAACAAAATCTTTGGTCTCCAGAATCTGGAGAAGGAACTTTTTTAAATGCAACAGAAGCAAATAGAACTTTCGATCCAGTAAATGCTTACAAAGGAGAACAAAATGTTGGTGCTTTTTATGTCTCTAATGAATTTAATATTTCTGAGAAAATTAAAACGATATTAGGTTTACGTACAGAATTTTACAAGCTTTATTATACTGGACAAAATCAAAACCAAGACATTTTTAATAATGAGTTGATAATTGATGAGTTTGATGTATTCCCATCAGCTAATTTAATCTATGCTGCAACAGATAATTCTAATATAAGAGTATCATATTCTAGAACAACAGCAAGACCTTCTTTTAAAGAAGCTTCTATTGCACAAATATTCGATCCTATTTCTAACAGAACGTTTATTGGTAATGGATTTGGCAACGATTTCTTTGAAGCTGTAAGACCAACATATGTAAATAATATTGATTTACGTTACGAATTGTTTAGAGAAAACGGACAGATGGTAGCTTTAAGTGGTTTCTATAAAGATTTTACAGACCCTATTGAAACGGTTTTCTTCCCAAGTTCGGCTGAACAATTTACGGTATCAAATCTCGGTAATGCAAAAGTTATTGGAGCTGAAGTTGAGTTTAGGCAACGTGTTATAAACAATCTTAGATTTATTGGGAACTTCTCATATATAAACTCAAAGTTATCCATGGGAGATGTTGAGTATGATTTAAGAACTTTAGCAGCAAGAGATGGTGAAACTATTGATAGAGAACGTCCTCTGCAAGGACAATCACCTTTTTTAATTAATGCAGGTTTTGACTATGGAAACGATGACCTTGGTTTACAAGCAGGACTATTTTACAATGTACAAGGAAAAACTTTAGAAGTTGTTGGAACTGGAATTACTCCAAATGTTTATACCAAACCATTTAATAGTTTAAACTTTACATTTAATAAAACTTTTAGCAAGAATAAGAATTCGGCAATCGATCTAAAAGTTACAAACATATTAGGAGACAAAAGAGAAAGTGATTACGAATCTTTTAATTCTGAAGACCAACTGTTTTCTTTTAGAAATCCTGGAACTGAAATTTCATTAGGTTATTCGTATAAGTTTTAAATAACAACTCACAAAAACTAAAAAAGCATCCTGATTAGGATGCTTTTTTTATGTTTAAATATATTATTGTTTAAAACGCTACTTCTCTCTTATTTACACTTACAATTTTAGAATCTTTATAATTCACTTCTCTAACAACATTATCCTTAGTCCAGAACAGCCATTTTCCTGTTTTTTTGCCTTCAACATAATTTCCAACAGCAATTTTATCGCCATTAACATCGTAACTCGTCCATACACCATGTAATTGGCCTTCTTTATTAAAAGTTCCCACTTGTCTAACTACGCCATTATCGTAAAAATAGGTTGCTTCGGTTAAATCACCTTTCTCTAAATATTCTACACCATCATTGTTTTGAGTATATGCAAACGATACGCATAACATAATTAAAAGTATTACAATCTTTTTCATATCTAAATTGAGGTATTTATTTATAATACTTCAAATATAAAAATTTATTTACATTATCGAAACCTTCTCTTAACATTATAATAACATTAGATTGTTATTTGTTTGATTTTATGGGTTTTACGTTTTTAATGATATATTAATATTAATATAATAATCACTTTACATTGAATCTTTAAAAAATCTAGATATTTGTTTAACTTATATAAGTTTATATATTAAATTCATTAAATAATTAGTTTTTGTCGACTATTAAATTTATTGAATAATATGAGCTGTCTTTGGCCAAGGCAGCTTTTTTTTTGCTAATAACTTAACTATTTGGAAACATTACATTAAATTTGATGTAAGATATTTATAGTCGACAAAAACTAATTAACTAACCAATGAAATTAATAGCAAAATGTTTTGCTGTTTTAATGCTCTTTACATTAACAGTAAATTCTCAAGAAACTAATGCCCCTAAATTTGGAAAAGGATTGTTCAACCTTGTTGGTCAGGACAGCTCATGGACCATGAAAATTGGAACCAGAATGCAATTCTTGACTACAGTAAATGCAACAGACGGCGAAGACCCTTCAAGCAATATGTTAATTAGACGAGCACGTTTAAAATTTGATGGTCATGCATTTAGTCCAAAACTGAAGTATAAAATTGAATTGGGTCTTTCGAACAGAGATATTTCAGGGGGATCTGCATTTACAAGAAACACACCAAGATACATTCTGGACGCTGTAGTTAAGTGGAATTTTGCTGGTAATTTCGAATTGTGGGCTGGTCAAACCAAACTGCCAGGAAATATTGAGCGGGTTATCTCCTCTGGTAATCTGCAACAAGTTGATCGTTCTCTGGTTAACAGCAGGTTTAATATAGACCGTGATGTGGGATTGCAGCTAAGGCATCACTTCAACCTAACTGATAAATTCCTTATCCGTGAAAAACTAGCTTTCTCACAGGGTGAAGGTCGTAATGTAACTCAGGGGAATGAAGGAGGGCATCAATATACAGGTCGAATCGAATTTTTACCCTTCGGGAAATTCATAAGTAAAGGCGACTACAGTGGTAGTGATCTAAAGCGTGAGGAAAAACCAAAATTAATGTTTGCTCTCAATTACGATATAAACAAAGATGCCGTTAAAACTAGAAGCAATCTGGGGTCTTATATGACTAATGATGTTGGTTTATATGAGACTACCATAAACACGTTCTTCTTTGATGGTATGTTTAAATATAATGGCTTATCTGTTATGTGGGAGTATGCCGAAAGAGATGCAGATGACCCAATTGCCAAAAACTCTGATGGGACCGAGACGGGTGATATTGTACAAGTTGGAACAGGTCTTAATATCCAAACGGGTTACTTATTCCCTTCTAACTGGGAAGTTTCTGGCCGTTATACCAATATTGAATTAGACAAAACAATAACTGGTAAAGCACCTGAAAATCAATACACCTTAGGGCTGTCTCGATATATTGTTGGACATAAATTAAAAGTTCAAACAGACTTAAGCTTATTACAAAAAGATGGAAGTAAAGACCAATGGATGTATCGCTTACAATTCGATATTCATTTTTAATAGAAAATAACATTTAGGTAACATTTAAATAAATCTTATTAAAGACATTTACCAATAATTTTTAACTAACTATGGAAAATATGTATTTGTTTATGTTAATAGCCATTACTGTATTGGCTGTTTTTGACATAATCGTTGGCGTTAGTAATGACGCAATTAACTTTTTAAACTCTGCAATAGGTTCTAAAGTACTTTCTTTAAGAACCATAATGATTATTGCCAGTTTAGGTATTTTTATTGGAGCCGTTTTCTCCAGTGGAATGATGGAAGTAGCCCGAAAAGGTATTTTTGTTCCAGCTCAATTTGAGTTTAGTGAGATCATGCTAATTTTTATGGCAGTAATGATTACAGATATCTTATTGCTTGATTTCTTTAACACTTTAGGTTTACCAACCTCTACAACAGTTTCTATTGTTTTTAACTTATTAGGAGCTGCTGTTGTTATGTCGTTAATTAAAATTGGTAATTCTGATTCACAAACATTTTCTGATTTAGCAACTTATATTAATACAGAAAAAGCACTTACAATTATTCTAGGTATTTTGCTTTCTGTAGTAATTGCATTTTCAGTAGGTGCTTTTGTGCAATGGGTTTCGCGTGTAATTTTTACATTTAATTACGAGAAAAAAGTAAAGAATTTTGGAATATTTTTTGGTGGAGTAGCATTAACTGCTATTACTTATTTTATATTCTTAAAAGGGTTAAAAGGAACACCTTATTACAGTGATTTAAAAGGATTGCTTGAAGGGAATACAATTGTAATTATACTTAGTAGCTTTGTATTCTGGACATTATTCTCTTTTTTATTCGAAAAACTCACTAAAAAAACTGTACTAGTCTTTGTAATTGGTGTTGGTACTTTTGGTTTAGCATTAGCATTTTCTGGAAACGACTTGGTTAACTTTATAGGTGTGCCAATGGCAGCTTACCATTCGTATGTAGAATTTGCAGCAACTGGCATGGATGCTACAATGTCTATGGCTGTGTTAGATAAAAAAGTTCCAGCAGAACCTATATTATTATTAATTTCAGGAGGTATAATGGTTGCAACTTTATGGTTGTCTAAAAAAGCGAAAACTGTTGCTGAAACTGAAATTAGTTTGTCTCGTCAAAGTCATACACATGAGAAATTTAAACCAAATCGTATATCAAGGTCATTAGTTAAAACAACTGCTGATTTAACTAAATATTTTAGCGCAATTGTTCCAGCATCTTTAGTTAATAGTGTAAACAATAGTTTTAAAAAGCCAAATGAAAAATATATAACAAAGGATCAAAGTATAGATGCACCAGCATTTGATATGATTAGAGCTTCTGTTAACTTAATGGTTGCAGGTGTTTTAATTGCTATTGCAACATCCATGAAATTACCATTATCTACAACTTATGTTACCTTTATGGTAGCTATGGGTACATCTTTAGCAGATCGTGCTTGGGGAGCTGAAAGTGCTGTATATAGAGTTGCTGGAGTATTAAATGTCATTGGCGGTTGGTTCGGTACTGCAATAGGTGCTTTTATTGCTGCAGGAGTAGTAGTTTATTTAATAAACTGGAATCCAATTGTAGTCATTCCAATATTATTGATAATAACTGCAATTTTAATTTATAGAAACTATAGATCGCATAAAAATAAATCTTTACAAACGATAGACGAAGACAGTTTAAAAGACGCAGAAAGTAGTTCCGTTCAAGGTGTTATTCACGAAAGCGCAGGTAACATTGCGAAAGTAGTAAAACGTACAAATAGAATTTACTCTAACGCTATTGTAGGTCTCGCTAAACAAGATATTGACTTACTCAAGAAAAGTAAAAAACAAGTTGGTAAATTAACTAACGAGGTTGATAAATTACGAGATAATATCTTCTATTTTATCAAGAACTTAGATGAGTCTAGTGTAGATGCAAGTGGTTTCTACATTCATATATTAGGATACTTACAGGATATGGGTCAGTCTCTTGACTTAATCTCTAATGTAAGTTACAAGCATATTAACAATAACCATAAAAAATTGAAATTTAACCAAGTAAAAGAGTTAAAAGAAATTGATGATAAGCTTGAAATACTGTTTAGTGATACTGAAAAAGCATTTAAAACAGAATCTTTCGAACAAATTCAGTTTATACTAAACGAAAAGAAAGATGTTTACGATTTGGTTAAGAGTAAGATAAAAGAACAAGTAAAACGTACAAGAGACGAGGAGTCAAGTCCTAAAAACACAACGCTTTACTTTAGTATTTTATTAGAGACTAAAGATTTATTGAATTCGACTATGGCTTTGTTACAAGAATATCACGATTCTCATGACAGCTCTGTTGAGCCTGCTACCATAGCAGATGAGTAAGTAATTTAATAATGTAAAAGAATAGAAAAGGTGTTTCTTGATTGAGCACCTTTTTTTATTTCATAGCTTCGTCTTCAAACAAAGAATCCTTAATTCCATAAAGCAATTCTGCAACTTCAATAAGTTTCTTTATCATATCGTTTACATTGGTGTAATCGTTAAATAAAGAAGAAGCCATTTCTGCAGAAATAAGTTCTTTTCTAATTAACTTATCAATAGATTTATTACTCTGACGAATATTTTCTTTTGCTTCTTTCTTTAATTCTAAAAGCTTTTTTTCATGCTCTTTAGTGTCCTCCCCTTTTCTAAAGAGATAGATTACACGTAATACTTTAGCAACCTTTCTTCTAAAGCCATCATATTCCTTTTTTAGATGTTTATTATCACTATTAAGAGCAATAGTTACATTTTTATTTAATTCCCTTGCATCTTTAATAATTTCAACCATTTTTCGGTTTGCTATCTTAATCTCTGTAACAGCATTTAGCTGTTTTTTGCTTAAATCTAAACTGTTTTGGGCTGTAGTTGCAAACCTTATTATTTCACCATAAATATTTTTAACTTTAGTGTAATACAAATCTTCAACATCAATTTTAAAATCTTCTTGAGAACCTTTAATTATTTTTTTGATTTTTGTAACAGATTTAATGTCTTGTCTATGAATATTTAAAGAATGTGAAACTATCTTAAAAATGGGTCTTTTAAATAAATATTTAGACTCATTTAAAAGTGATTCCAAAGCAGTTTCTGGATACTTTAAAGTCTCAGCACTTAAATATTTTGGTTGATCGATTTCTTTCATTGGCATTAATGGTTCTGGCACCATTCTTTCAACTAATTTGGCTATTGGGTTAATAAACCACATTAAAAAGAACGTGTTAAAAATATTGAATGTAGTATGGAATAATGAAATAGCGACAGGAATTGCAGCTGCAGTTAAATATGGTGATTCAGATCCAAATTGTTGTGATAACCAACTTACAAATTTTAGAAATGGATAGAATAGGATTAACATCCACAACACACCTATGAGGTTAAAAATTAAATGTGCTCTTGCAGTTCTCTTGGCTTGATAATTTGCTACAATTGCTGCTAAATTGGCTGTAATAGTTGTTCCAACATTTTCTCCTAAAACCATGGCTGCAGCCATTTCAAACGGAATCCAACCTTGCGCACACATAATTAATGTTAAGGCCATTGTTGCACTTGACGATTGAATGACTACTGTTAAAACGGTTCCTAATAATAAAAACAATAATACGGATACATAACCTAAGTCTGTATATTTAGATAAGAATGATAAAATCTCTGGATTATTCTTAATATCTGGCATTGCTTCCTTTAAAAACTGGATACCAATAAAGATTAATGCGAAACCAATTATAAAAAGTCCTAATTCTTTGGTTCTTTCCTTCTTCCAAAATGTTAAAGCAAAACCTAAACCAACTAATGGCAAAGCTATAGCACTCATGCTTACTTTAAACCCTAATATTGTAATTAACCAAGCTGTAATGGTTGTTCCAATATTAGCTCCCATTATAACACTAATAGCTTCTGTAAGTGTTAGTAATCCAGCATTAGAAAAACTTACAACCATTAAGGTTGTCGCAGAAGACGACTGAATAACCGAAGTAATTGTAAATCCAGTGAGAATACCAAAGACTCTATTTGAGGTCATGGTAGCTAAAATGGAACGCATTTTATCCCCTGCAAGCTTTAGAAGCGCATCACTCATTACTTTCATACCAAAAAGAAAAACACCTAAAGAACCCAGAAGTTGTAAAATATCCGTAAAACCGTATTGCATGTAATTAGTTTGCAGTGTTAAGAGATGGTTAATATAATGTAAACTTATTGTAAATACAAAATGACACTAAAAAAGCACCTTGAAACAAGGTGCTTTTTTTAATAATTAACACTAAATCTAAAACTTACATGTTAGTTAATTTGTAAGTTTATCCTTCACAGCTCGTGCATTCTTTTTTCTGCTTAAACTTTTGAGCTGCATTCATACTATGCTGGTAATACATAGATTTTACTCCCATTTTCCACGCTGTCATATAAATATTGTTTAAGTCCTTGGTTGGCATATCTGGATGTACCATAACATTAATAGATTGTCCTTGGTCTATATGTTCTTGTCTACTTGCTGCCTGATATACAACATCCAACTGATCGATTTCTGGATAGGTTTTAAATACATTTTTCTCATGCTCTGTTAAGAAATCTAAATGTTGTACAGAGCCATCCATATCTCTAATGCTTCGCCATACTTCTGTAGTATTCATTCCTTTTTCTTCCAGTAAGTTAACTAAGAATGGATTTTTAATAGTGGTTTTAATCTTAGCAATATCTTTTACATAAATATTAGACCAAATTGGTTCAATGCCTTGAGAAACTTGACCTAATATAAACGCTGAAGAGGTTGTTGGAGCAATAGCGTTTAAAGTTGTATTTCTACGACCATAACCCTTTAAAACTATTGGTTCTCCATATAGCTTAGCTAATTCTTCAGATGCTTTGTATGATTTTTCTTTGATGCATTTAAAGATTTCATAATTTAAATTGAATGCTTCTTGACTATCAAAAGATAACATCTTAGACTGTAATAATGAATGCCATCCTAAAGCACCTAAACCAAGTGCTCTGTTTTCTTTAGCGAAGTTATAAGCCTTCTCCATAAACTTAAACGTCAGTAAATCGTCGCGATCTGTTGAGTTTTTATAGACTTCTAGCTTAGTAATGAATTCTTCCATTACAGCATCTAAGAAATACGTTAACGTTTCAACTGCATCTGTGTCTTTCCACTTATCGTAATGTAAAAGGTTTATAGAAGATAGGCAGCATACAAAAGACCACTCATCGTTAGAAGGTAACATGATTTCTGTACACAAGTTACTTGCATAAATTTCCATGTTTTTGTCTTTGTAAACATCTGCAGCATTGTTATTGGCATTATCTCTAAATAAAATATATGGATATCCAATTTCTGATCTGGATTGCAATACTCTTGCCCAAATACTACGTTTTTCAACATCGCCATCGCGCATTTCTTCCATCCATTTATCGCTAACCGTTACACCATGTGTTAATTCTTGAATTGGATTACCTTCTGTCCCAATTTCTAAAAACTCCTTTATATCTGGATGATCAATAGGTAAATATGGTGAAAAACGACCTCTTCTAACAGAGCCTTGGCTTACAACATCTACCATTTTCTCAAACAACTGCATGATATGAACCGACC
>JABDPN010000295.1 GCA_013042715.1 Flavobacteriaceae bacterium
GGTCTATATACATAATGTCTGTTGTATACATTTATATATCCAGTATAATGAGAGAATACATATTGTCTGTTATAATGTACATACAATCCACCAACACGAGATACATAACCTCTGTTGTTGTAGCGAATATGAACGCTACCAGCTTGACTTATTCTACCATAATAATCGTAATAGATAGGTACATTTTCTATTTGTATAACAGCACCAAAATCGTCGTACTGTACATACGCATCGTAACTGTGTCCAGTATTAAAACTTATGCTTACTCCATTAAAGTTTGTATAAGCTGAAAAATTTGGACCATAGCGATCTACATTAAAATCGAATTGTCCATCTGGAAATACTGCAAATTCAATCCCTTGTTCTACAAAAATGAAAGAATTGCCATAACCTCTAGCGAAGCTTGAATAATGACTTGCGTTGGTAGTTGTTGCGATAGCTGTTGTTCCTGTTAGGAGGAAACCAACTAATAAAAAGACTAATTTTTTCATAATTGTACGGTTTTAAAATTGAACTCATTATATATTTACCAAGCATCGTGCCAAAAATTATGCATGCATAGAAAATAGTGTTAAAAACTTGCTGTAAACTAATAATATAGTTGCTTGAAAAAAAAGTCTAGAAGTCATAAATTAGTATGGAGTTTTATAATCTACATAAACATTTGAAATCTAGAGGAAATATTTACATTGAATGAAGAAAATTAATATAAACATGAAACTTTTTAAATTAACTAAACGAAAAAAGATTGTACTTAGCATTCTAATTCTAGCTATTCTATTTGCATATTATCTTAGTCCTAATATTCCATCTCCTCCAGACTCTGTAAAAAATGTCAAGGAACTAGATACTTACCTTGAAGAACTTGTAAATTCAGGTTCTCCACAGGGACTATCAATGCTTATCATTAATAATGACAGCATTGTTTATAATAAAGGTTTTGGTTGGGCAGATACTCCTCGTAACTTAAAAGCTACACCAGAGACTGTTTATCATTGGTGGTCTATAACAAAAATTCCTACTGCAATTGCAATTCTTCAACTTGAAGAACAAGGTAAACTTCAGTTAGAAGATGCTGTTTCTAAGTATTTACCATTTTTTAAGGTAAATTATCCATCAGATAAAAATACTATTATTACAATTAAACATTTACTTAATCATAGCTCAGGTTTACCAGATGCTAGCGGTTTAAAATTAGCTAAATGGATACATCACGATAAAGATTCTGCTTTAGATCAATCTGCTTTGATAAAAAATGTTTTTCCTGATTATGCAACATTGCAATTCGAGCCAGGTGAAGACACAGCTTATACAAATATTGGTTATATGCTCCTAGGTGCTATTATTGAGAAAGCAAGTTCTCAAAGTTACAGGGATTATATTAAAAAAAATATACTGGAACCACTTAAAATGTATCAAACTGACTTTGTTTACACAGATGAAATGGAAGCATTTGAAGCAGCTGGTTCACATCCCACTTTTACTTATATGTCACCAATGTTTCGTATTTTGATAGGCTCATTTATTAGGGAAACTTCTAATAATAGTTTATGGCTTGAGCGTGTTTACACAGATCAAGAGCCTCCATCTGCATTGATAGGTTCGACATTGGATGCTTCAAGATTGGTAAGAGCATATTTGAATAAGGGAATACTTGATGGAAATCGAATTCTTTCAGAACATTCCATAGAATTAATGACAAATGAAAACCATGTTGCACAAGCCAATGATGATGGTTCATATTTTTTTAGGCGCGGAATTGGTTGGCATATATTTAAAGAAAAAAGTGGTTATAAACTCGAACATACAGGAGGTGGTCCTGGTTTTTATACAATGATGCAAATTTACCCAAGTGATGACTTAGGTCTTATATTGTTTTGTAACGATATGTCACTCCAAAAATATGGTTGGAAAATAATGCAATTAGCTGCAAGTCTAAATTGGTAATGTTATTTGGGTTCAGTATTTGTTGAAAATATATAATGTTTAAGTATTATAATATTGTTTATTAATCTTTAAACTAAACCACCTACAAAAAAGTCTGTAGGTGGTTTTTTAACTATCTAACTCAAATTATATAAAGTTTATTTTTATTTCTTTAGACTACGTTTTGATCGTTTAACAACTTTGTCATTTTTTTTGTAGTAATAAAAATTGTCATCGTAATCTTCATCAAAATTATCTTCCCAATGGTAAGAACCAAAACCATTTCCATAATTGTTAGATGGTGTAAAGTAGTTATAACCATGATTATATCTGTTTACTTTACCTCGTGTTCCAACAAATTTTCCGTGTCTGTTATACAGTAATTTTAAACCACCTACTTGTACCAATCTGTTGTGTCTGTAACGCATGTATACAGAGCCTACACGCTTAATTCTTCCGTAGTAATCGTAATTTAAAAATATATTTCCAATTCTACGTACTTTACCATATCTGTCGTGTAATACTAATGTACCTGCTGTAGAATAATAATTTGTATAGCTTCCTGGTGCACCATAGGTTCTATTTACATTAGTGCGTCTGCTAGAACCTCTGTAATAGACATTGTCGTTGTATGGTGCTGAGACGAGTTCTGTATTAAAATCGAACTCTCCGTTTGGAAATATTAAGAACTCCACACCACGCTCCACAAACATAATAGGTTGTGTAAAATGATAGCGTTTTGTGATTCCTAATTTTTTACCATTATTAGTTTTTGTACTAACAGTTGCTGTTGCAGATGTTAATCCTATTAACAAAGCTGCCATTACTAATGTTATATTTTTCATAGTAAAAAGATTTAAGATATGCCTACTCATTATTAGCTTTTCGGCTTACGCTATTTTCTTATTTATTTTCATTTATCGTGCCAAAAAATGTAAACTATTGATTAACAGAGTTTAAAGAAGAATTGTAACAACGTTATATGGTTTTCGTCTTATTAATAAACGTATGTAAAACGATTTTCTTAAATTTATAACACCAACTAAAAATACAATGGAACCAACCAATAAAATTTGTAAAAATTGCGAAACTTCTTTTAACGAAACTTATGAATTCTGCCCACACTGCGGACAAAAGGCAAAAGAAGATTTAACCATAGGTGTTTTATTCTATAACACTATTAGCAATTATTTTTCATTTGATGCACGCTTTTTTAGAAGTTTTATTCCTTTAATGTTTAAACCTGGATACATTGCAAAAGAGTTTGTTAAAGGTAAACGTTTACAATATCTACATCCTGCACAATATTATTTGTTTGTATCTGTAATTTTCTTCTTTATTTTATCATTCAAAGTCAACGAATTTAATAGGGCAGCGGATGAAGCTTTTAAAAAGGGATTCGAACTCGAAAAGAAAGTAAATATTGATAAAGAACCAATTTTAGATTCTTTAGAAATTCAAAAAATTAAGGATTCAATTTTAATGCAACAGCCTGTTGTGGTTGGTTTAGATGAAAAAGAAAGAAGAGCACTAGATTCTACGTTAAAAGCTAATATTTCGAATTCTTCTAAAAACAGTATAAATTTTGGTTACGACACAAAAATATTAGATTCATTAATTACTATAGGCGCACCAGAGAAAGAGCAATTACAAGTTTTGGGTTTAAATGAAGAGTCAAATTTTTTAGCACGCTCATTTTATAAGCATTTATTAAAATTTCATAAGCAAAAAGGAGCAGGAAGTGTAAATGTTTTTTTTGATACAATACCTATTGCATTATTTATATTTTTACCAATATTCGCATTTATACTTAAACTTTTTTACTGGAGAAGAGGTTCGTATTCTCACCATTTAGTATTTAGCTTTTATTACTTTTCTTACCTGTTTATAATTTTAGGATTATTAATTGGTATAAATTATTTTGTTGATATTCCTGGATGGATAGAATTTATAGTGGTTCTATCTACTTTCTTTTACTTATGGTTATCTATGAAACGATTTTATGAACAAGGATACTTTGTAACTTTTATTAAGACAGGATTTGCGACCTTTGTTTATATGATGTTAATTTTTCCAGCATCGTTTTTGTTGATGGCTGCAACAATTTTATTTTACTAAATTTTAGCTTTTAAATAGTGTCCAGTATACGATTTTTTGTTTTTAGAGATAGCTTCTGGAGTACCATGTGCTACAATTTTTCCTCCTTTTTCACCACCATTAGGACCTAAATC
This sequence comes from Flavobacteriaceae bacterium, assembly GCA_013042715.1. Taxonomy (GTDB): domain Bacteria; phylum Bacteroidota; class Bacteroidia; order Flavobacteriales; family Flavobacteriaceae; genus Site-B15. The sequence continues at coordinate 4,158 of JABDPN010000295.1, forward strand.
AATTATGTAATCTGCACATTTAATTAACTCAGTATTATGTTCTACCACAAGTATTGAATTACCTTTTTCGATTAATGCGTTAAAAGATTTTAAAAGCTTTTTAATATCATGAAAATGTAATCCAGTTGTTGGTTCA
>JABDPN010000091.1 GCA_013042715.1 Flavobacteriaceae bacterium
ACCTGGTTCTGTATACATGCGTTTAATTTCAATATTTTTCTCATCAAAAGGTTTAAAAGCACCACAAGCAACAGGAATAGTATTAGAATATAAAACTACTGTATGCTTTAAAACATCTATGTTATTGAATTGTTTGTAAAAAGCATGTTCTTCGCCATCAATAACTTTTAAATACGCATCTAATTCTTTTACAAGTGCAATAAAATCAGGATTATTGGAGTCTGTACGTTTAATGTTAATCATGATTATTGACTTGCAATTAATCCTAGTTTTTTTCCTTCTTCGAGCATTAAATTGTAAGCTGCTTCGTGTTCATTAGGAATATCACCTTCAAGAATAGCTTCTTTTATCTTTTCTTTAATAATACCAATTTCGCGAGATGGTTTTAAATTGAATGTTTTCATAATTTCTTCACCAGAAACAGGTGGTTGGAAATTTCGAATATGGTCTCGTTCTTCAACTTCAATAATTTTTTCGCGAACAATCTTAAAATTATTGTGATACTTCTTAAATTTATTTGGATTTTTAGTTGTGATATCGGCTTCACAAAGCATCATTAAATCGTCAATAAAATCACCAGCATCAAATACCAAACGTCTTACAGCTGAATCTGTAACATTAGCATCTGCAATAGCTATTGGTCTGGAACTCATGAATACTAGTTTCTGAACATATTTCATTTTTTCATTTAAAGGCATTTTCAACCTTTTGAATAAATGAAATACCATTTTAGAACCTTCAAATTCGTGTCCATGAAACATCCAACCATTTTTCTTATTGAATTTTTTAGTAGGAGCTTTTCCAATATCGTGTAATAATGCTGCCCAATGTAACCATAGATTATTAGAGTGTTTAGCAATATTATCTACAACTTCTAATGTGTGGTAAAAATTATCTTTATGGCGCTGACCTTCTTTTTCGTCTATACCTTTTAACGCAGTTAATTCTGGAAGGATACGTTTTAATAAACCAGTTTTTTCAAGCAATAAAAAACCAATTGATGGTTTTGGAGCTTCAAGAATTTTATTGAGTTCTGTAACTATACGTTCTTTAGTAATAATTTCAATTCTGTTGCTATTTCTTGTAATAGCTTCAAGAGAGCCATCATCAATCTTAAAGTGTAATTGCGTTGCAAATCGAATTGCTCTAAGCATTCTTAGAGGGTCATCGCTATAGGTTATGTCTGGATTTAGAGGCGTTTTAATAAGTTTAGATTCTAAATCGTCAATACCATTAAAAGGATCGAGGAGTTCTCCAAAATTATCAGGATGTAAATCTAAAGCTAATGCATTTATTGTGAAATCACGTCTGTTTTGGTCGTCTTCTAATGTTCCATTTTCAACAACTGGATTTCTGCTATCTTTAGAATACGATTCTTTTCTTGCTCCAACAAATTCTATTTCAAGATCTTCAAACTGTAACATGGCAGTACCATACGTTTTAAATACTTGAACTTTAGGTTTTGAAGGTAAGTTTTTTGCGACTTGTTGTGCTAATTCAATTCCACTGCCAATAGCAACAATATCAATGTCTTTATGTGAGCCTCTTTTTAGAATTAGATCACGAACAAATCCACCAATTACATAACACTGCACATGGAGCTGTTCTGCAGATTTTGAAATGGTTTCAAAAATGGAATGAGTAAGTTCGTTTTTGTAATTCATATGTTTTGATCAAAGCTAAAACCTTAACTTTTATTTTCTAATTACCTTAACTAAACCATCGTTTGTAAGCTTAATAATTGTGGATGCTTTAGACGATTTATTTAGGTGCGGCAAATTTACAACATAGTCCACACCTTTTAAAATCTTGTCATCAATTTCTTGAAACGACTTTGGAGATGGGTCACCACTAATGTTTGCAGATGTAGACACAATTGGTCTTTTAAGTTTTTTAATGAGTTTGTTGCTAAATCCATGACGAATAACACGTATTGCAAGTGTATTATCTTCAGCTATTAAGTTTTCTGCTACACGCAAAGGTCTATCGTAAATAACTGTTGTTGGTTTTTGAGCGTATTTTATAATATCGTAAGCAACTTCTGGAACCTCTTCAATGTATTGGTTAAGCATCTTAAAATCACTAACCAGACTAATCATTGATTTAGATTCTGTTCTTTGTTTAAGCTCATATATGCGTTGTATAGCTTCGTAATTAGTTGCATCGCAACCAATTCCCCAAATGGTGTCTGTTGGATAGAGTATAATTCCGCCTTGTTTTAAAACTTTTAAGGTATTTTCAATTTCTTTTTCCATCTTCATTTTTTATAACATGCAAATTTAAGCTTTAGATGTGTATTTTTTTACAATAATTGACTTAAAAGGATGGTTTAGCAATAATATTTTGTTGTAATATTGCCATATGAAAAGCGTTTTTCAAGATAACTACAAGTCTTATAAAAAAAATATCGACACACTTATTGCTTCTTATGATACTAAAGGAGAACAATTAAAAGACGCAAGAAATAAGCTTAAAATATTTGATTTAGACCATTTTAAAGTCAATATTAAATCGTTTAAAATTCCAAATATATTTAACCAAATAGTATATCGTTTTTTAAGGAAAGGTAAGGCACAACGCTCTTTTGAATATGCAAAAAAATTATTAGATATGGGAATTGGTACACCAAATCCAATTGCTTATTATGAACGTAAGACATTATTACTTTTTAAGAAAAGTTACTACGTTAGCGAACAATTAACTTACGACTTTACTTATAGAGAAGTTAATAACGATCCATATTTTCCAAATAGAGTAGAAGTTTTAAATGCTTTTGTAAGATTTACTTTTGAGTTACATCAAAAAGGGATACATTTTCTAGATCATTCTCCAGGTAATACTCTAATAAAAAAAACAGTAACAGGTTATGATTTTTTTCTGGTAGATTTAAACAGAATGAAATTTGAACCAATGTCTTATGAAAAAGGAGTGAAAAATTTTGAGCGTTTATCAAAACATAAAGATGTAGTAGAGTTGATGAGTAAAGAATACGCTAAATGTGTTAATAAACCTGAGGAGGAGGTATTTGAATTAATGCTTAATTATACCAATGCATTTAGAACTAAAATTAGACGTAAAAAACGATTAAAAAGTAAAATTAAAAAGTAAGTTTTACTTTCTATTTTTTCTTAACAACCATAACTTTACATAGCGTATAAAGACAACATATCCTTGTATATAACCAATTACAAGTCCAACAAGACCATCTCGAAATCCACTTTGTACAATATAGTGCTTAATAAATCCCCAAAACGGTTTAATTACAAAATGATAAGGTGTTAGTTTTCCTGTTTTTTTGTCGTAATCTTTTGCTTGCCAAGTTGCATATCGATTCATTTTTTCGAAATACTTGTCTAGAGTAATGTAAGTATTATGAAAAAGTTTATTTTTTAGTTTTCCAACGTCTCCATTTGCAATAATTTCTGCATGAACATGTTTGTCTTGATATTTGCAATAGTCACGTTTAAACAGTCTAATAACTTTATCATTCCGCCAACCACTATAATTAACACGTTCTCCCATAAAATGGTTTTGACGTCCTATCCAATAAGCAACAATATCTTCTGGTGGATTTTGTAAAATAGTTTTTATTTCTTCACGAAGTTCTGGAGTAACACGTTCGTCTGCATCAACGACTAATATCCATTCGTGTTTTGCTTGTGGTATGGCCCAGTTTTTTTGTGAGGCAGAATATTGATATTCGCGTCTTATTACTTTGGTTGCAAGTTTTTGAGCTTTCTCAAAAGTACCATCTGAACTAAAAC
>JABDPN010000298.1 GCA_013042715.1 Flavobacteriaceae bacterium
CGTCTACACTAGTTATTCCTGGTAATGCTTGAACGGTTTGTAAAACATCTGGTTCAATTAAACCTGGCAAACTACCAATTTTTAAAGGTCTTAAAATAGTAACACCATCATCTTTTAGTGCAATACCTTTAGTAAGGAATTCGGTAACAATAATCTCTTCGAGAAATTGAGTATCAAAGAAGTTTGAATCGTTTGTTCTTATAACAATGGTTTTACTGCTTATGCGTTCGAAAATTAAATCTGTTTTCGAACTTAGGTAAATTAATAAGGCATCAATAGATAGTATTATACTTGGTAGATTTATTATTTTACCTTCTAAATTCTCATCTGCATAAGAAAAACTAATGTTGTAAAGCTCTTCAATTTCATTTAAAGCTTCTGTTAATGGTGTTGGTTTTTCTTTATTAGTTTGTGATGTTATTGATAAACTGATAAAGAAAAAACATAAAAAAAGTAGATGTATAACTTTTGTTTTATTCACTAGCTATATAAATAGTATTTTCTGTAATACTATAATTTAGGTTAAATGGTAAAGTTATAGATTTGAGGGCTAAATTAATATCAGAATGTGTAAAACTTCCAGAATAAAGCTTTGATAGATTAGTGTTTTGGGTGTCAATCTTTACATTGTATTGACGCTCAAATTCATTAATAACATACTTAAAAGGTATGCTTTTAAAATAACTTTTGTTGTTAATCCAATTTGGGTTTTTTAGAGTTTCTTTTTCTTTAGCAATATATTTCCCATCTAGTATTAAGTAACTATCTCCAGGTTTTAAGACAGTATTTTTTATATTGTTTGTAACACTTACAGAGCCTTCATAGCATATTACTTCAAAAAAGTTTTCTCTGTGTTTTACATTAAATTGAGTACCAAGAACAGTTACTGTTCCATTTTCTGTAATAACATTAAAAGTCGAACCTTTTTTTACCTTGAAAAATGCTTCTCCATTTAAATTTACATCTCTTGTAGATTTCCAGTTCTTTTTGTTATAAGAAAGTGTTGTAAGTGCATTTATGTTAGTAGAAGAGCCATCAGGTAATTCAATTATCGATTTTTCTGAAGCTAAGGTATCTATAGTAGTATCTAGTGTGGATGTATAGTAAAAAATGCTAAAACCTAATATAAATATAGCTGCAATTCTAGTTAGTGGTGTAGTCCAATTTTGATTAGGTTTTTTAGTTTCTGAAACAGACGAAAGAATAGTCTCTAAACCTTCTGAAGTATCGTATTCAGGAGCTTTAAAGTAATTTATGCTTTTATCAAGTTTTACAAGTTCGTCAAAATCTTCAAGTGCTTTAAATTGCTCAAGCTCTTGAGAATTAAGACTCTTGTCTAACCATTTTATTATTAATTCTTCGCGATTCATTTGTTCTATTTCAACTATATAACAAGTATCTTTTTAAAACTCCTACCTTATAATTCTTTTATTTCTTCACGTAATTTTTTTAAAGCACCATAAATACGTTTTTCAACTGCTTTTTGAGAAATATTTAATAGCTCAGCAATTTCTTTATGTTTTTTACCTTCAATTCTATTCATTAAAAAAGCGACTCGTTGTGCTTCACTTAAATTAGCAATCGCATTTTGTAACTTCTCCATGTATTCTTTTTCCTGTATTATAAACTCTGGGTTTTCGTTTGTATGGCTTTTAGGTTGTTGTTGCTGATATTTTAAAACTACTTTTTTATGTGTAGTTTCATTTATAGTTAGATTATTGGCAACTGTAAATAAAAATGATTTTGCTTTTGCAGGTGGAATTTTCCCACAATTTTCCCAAAGTTTAATAAAGGCATCTTGTACTTTGTCTTTTGGATTAAAGGCTTCACCAAATTTATAATACAAGAAATCATGTAAGTTTTTTGAATGCTTCTCAAAAATAGAAGCAAACAATGTTTCGTTACAAATATTATCTGTAATATTTTTTTTCATTTGGCAGCCTTAAGACATTGTAAATGTAAAAAAAGAAATTTTAAGGTAGGAGTTTTAGAGATTGAGTTGTTTTATAAATAAAATTGAAACAAAAATCTATAACCATGAAACCAAATTTCAAATCGTTATTAATCCTATCCTTTTTTGCCCTTTTATTTGTTTTCTCTTGTCAAAATGAATTTTTAGAAGAATCTTCACAAAATCAAGAAGAAACTTTAGTCCCAAATTCTAATCTTACTTTAGCAATGCGTTCTACAGCAGCCAATAATGGTTCAATGGACGATTTGCTTGACGATTCTAGTTGTTTTTCAGTTAATTTACCTGTAACTATTATAGTTAACGACATAACAGTGACTATAAATACTTTAGAAGATCTTGAAATAATTGAAGAATTATACGATGAGTTTGATGACGACGAAGATAATCTTGAATTCTTATTTCCTATTACAATTATTTTAAACGATTACGAAGAAATTGTAATCGCATCTCAAGATGATTTAGAAGCCTTTATTGAAGAATGTACTCAAAACTCTTCTGATGATGAAATAATCGAATGCGTGGATTTTGTTTATCCAATAACTGTTTCTATTTATGATGCAAATTTTCAAGTAATTGAAAACGTAACGTTTATTAGTGATGATGAACTTTATTATTTTCTTGATGAATTGGAAGACGATTCAGATAATCAAGTTATAATTGCAAGTTTAAATTTTCCTGTAACATTAATTTATGCAGATGGTTCTACTCTAGAAGTTAGTAGTAATCCAGAATTACAAGCAGCTATTGATGCAGCAGAAGAAGATTGTAATGATGAAGACACATGTAGTAATGAAGATCTTGCAGCAAATTTACAAGAATGTTATTGGGAAATCGAATCCTTTAATGGAGATGATAATTATCAAGAAGTCGATTTCATTTTTATGGAAGATGGAACAATTAAAGTTTTAAATTCTAATGGATTTTTTGAATATGGCACATGGAATATGTCTGTTAGTGACAATAATTTACCAGAAATTGTAATTGATGGTTTTCAAGAATATCAATTATTTAATGGTAGCTGGATTGTAACAGAATGTGATGATGATGAGCTAGTAATCGTAAAAGAAGTAGAAGGAATAACTACAACTATAATTTTAGATCAAGAATGTG
>JABDPN010000299.1 GCA_013042715.1 Flavobacteriaceae bacterium
GTGTTTACAAACCTTCAGATAAAACAGATTTGAAATTTGAAATTTCTGCCAGTAAACAAGACCTAAATCTGTTTTCTAATATTGATGACGATAACAATACTGGATTTGCAGGAAAATTAGCTCTCACACAAAATATTATTAAAAATGATAGTCTCTGGAATGTTAATGCATTTGTTGACACAGATTACATACATCAAGATTTTAGAACTGTAGAACAACTTTTCAATGTTGAGTTTAATAGAGATTGGAATATTGAAAATCCTGTTGGAAATCAACAACTTTTAAAAACAGGGTTTACTACTTTTCATTCTAAAAAAGGAAATGCAAGTTATACATTTGAGCATTTAAATTACTCCGAAAACTTTAATGGAAATAGACATGTTGCAAATGCAAATTTAAAACTTAATAAGTTTCATTTTTTTACAAATACAAGCGTACTTTCTGCAAAAGATCAAGTAAATACCTCATCGTTTTTTAGGTCTTTTAGTAGATTAACTTATAATTATAAAAAAGGCTGGATTGGCACAAAATTAAATATTGAAGACAACGAACAACAACAAAAACAAACCCAAGAATTAACTCCTTTAAGTCAACGCTTTAATGCTTACGAAGTGTTTACTGGAATTGGAGATAGCACAAAAGTATATACAGAAATTGGTTATAAAAACAGAGTAAACGATAGTGTTAAAAACAACCTGTTACAAAAAGTAAACACCTCTAACACGTATTATTTAAAAACAAGATTAGTTCAGAATAAAAAAACAAATCTTTCACTATTTATAAACTACAGAACGTTAAAACATAAAGATGAAAATATAGCTGATGAGCATTCTCTAAACTCAAGGTTACAATACAGTCAGAAATTATTTAAACAAATTGTTTTATTAAATACAGTTTACGAAACCAATTCAGGTTCATTACCTCAACAAGAATTTTCATATATTGAAGTTGAACCCGGACAAGGTGCTTACACTTGGATAGATTACAACAACAATGGTATTCAAGAACTGGAAGAGTTCGAGATTGCACAATTTCAAGATCAAGGGAAATATATTAGAGTACTATTACCTAATCAAGTGTTTATTAAAACCCATCAAAACAGATTAAGTCAAACACTAACAATAAATCCAAGTAGTTGGAGTGTTTATGAAAATAAAAATCAAAAGTTTTGGTCGCATTTTTACAATCAAACTTCTTATTTAATTGATAGAAAAATAAAACGAGAAGGAAATAATTTTAATTTCAATCCATTTGAAAGTGATGCAGAAAACCAAATAGGATTACAACTCAATTTTAGAAATGTATTATTCTTTAACAGAGGTAAACAGCATTATACAACATCATACACTTACTTACGTAATAAAACAAGAAGTGAATTAATAACAGGTTTTTTTGAGAATAGCCTAAAAAGTCATCAGTTAAAATTCAATCATAAAATTCAAGAAAGCTGGTTGGCAACGTTTCAATCTGCTTTTGAAAATAACCAAAGTACAAGCGAAAATTTTATTAGTAAAAATTATAATATAGACGAATATAGACATAGTCCAAAACTATCATACCTACTAAATGATAATGTCCGTTTTAATGTGTTTTATCAATTTTCAAATAAAGAAAATAAAATTGGTGATTTTGAAACCTTGAAACAACAAAATTATGGAATATCATTCTCACTTTCTAAGAATCAAAAAGCAGCCATAAATGGTGAATTCAACTATTATATTAATACTTTTAAAGGTAACACAAACTCGCCAGTTGGTTACCAAATGATGGAAGGCTTACAAGCTGGAAAAAACTTTACATGGGCACTTTTAGTTCAAAAAAAACTAACTAAATATTTAGATTTAAATCTTAATTATTTTGGTAGAAAAAGCGAAACAAGCAAAGTTATCCACTCTGGAACTGTGCAGTTAAAAGCTTATTTTTAAAATAATAAACTCCGATTAATATCGGAGTTTTTGCTTTTATAATGATTGTGATTAGTCATTCATCTTAATTAACCAAGATTTCACATCTACTTCTTGCTTAATAATCGCTTTTAAATCGTCTATTTTAACACGTTGTTGCTCCATTGTGTCGCGATGACGAATAGTTACAGTATTGTCTTCTAATGTATCATGATCTACCGTAATACAAAATGGTGTTCCTGCCGCATCTTGTCGTCTGTAACGTCTTCCTACAGCATCTTTTTCATCATAACTCACAGCAAAATCCCATTTTAGATCTTCAACAATCTTTCGTGCAATATCCGGTAATCCATCTTTCTTAACTAAAGGTAAAACAGCAGCTTTTGTTGGAGCTAAAACAGCAGGTAATTTAAGTACTGTTCTACTTGTTCCGTTTTCTAGTTCTTCCTCTTGTAAAGATTTTGAGAATACTGCCAAAAACATTCTATCTAAACCAATAGATGTTTCTAATACATAAGGCACATAACTCTTATTTTCTTCGTGATCGAAATATTGTAATTTCTTTCCAGAATATTTTTCGTGCTGACTTAAATCAAAATCTGTTCTAGAGTGGATCCCTTCTAATTCTTTAAAACCAAATGGGAATTTAAACTCAATATCTGCAGCAGCATCTGCATAATGTGCAAGTTTGTCATGGTCATGGAAACGATATAAATCTTCTCCCATACCTAATGATAGATGCCATTTTAAACGATGCTCTTTCCAGTAATCGTACCAATGTTTTTGGGTTCCTGGTTTAATAAAGAACTGCATTTCCATTTGTTCAAATTCACGCATTCTAAAAATAAACTGTCTTGCAACTATTTCGTTTCTAAAAGCTTTTCCTGTTTGCGCAATTCCAAACGGGATTTTCATACGTCCAGTTTTCTGCACGTTTAGAAAGTTTACAAATATTCCTTGAGCAGTTTCTGGTCTAAGATATAAATCCATTGCAGAATCTGCAGAAGCTCCAAGTTTAGTTCCAAACATTAGGTTGAACTGTTTAACATCTGTCCAGTTTTTACTTCCAGATAAAGGACAAGAAATTTCTAACTCTTCAATTAGTGCTTTAACATCTGCTAAATCTTCATTTTCTAGAGATTGACCAAGTCGCTTCAGAATTTTTTCTCCTTTTTCTTTATATTGTAAAACACGAGGATTTGTCGTTAGAAATTGTTCTTTATCAAAAGCATCTCCAAAGCGTTTTGAAGCTTTTTTTACTTCTTTTTCAATTTTAGCATCTAGTTTACCTACATAATCTTCTACTAAAACATCTGCTCTGTAACGCTTTTTTGAATCTTTATTATCTATTAATGGATCGTTAAATGCATCTA
>JABDPN010000303.1 GCA_013042715.1 Flavobacteriaceae bacterium
ATCTTCTATTCCTTCTACAAAAGATGTATTACCAGCTAATCTATCCCAAGGTCCATAGTTTATTTTTATAAACTTTTTTATGTCTTGGTCTTTAATTGAGTTTAACAATTCCGTTTTATCTCCGTAAGATTCATACCAAAATAAGTCGTTCATTTTATCTGCAGCCTCAATTAATAAAGGCAACATTTTACGTTCGTTTTCAGAAAGTTTACTTACATCTGAAGATAATTTAACCGTTACATATTTAGATAGGTTTTTTTGCATTGGTGTTTGTTCTTGTTCTACTGGTTTTTCAGTTTCCTTTTCTTCAGTTTTACAAGAATAAACAAATGTAATGGCTAGTAATAGAATGAGTATTTTTTTCATTTTGATTTTAAAATTTATTGATATTTTTCAAAATTAAACTATTTCAAATTAATATAAGAATGAAACAAATTTTTACAACTATAAACTTAATTTGTGTTTAAAAATAGTTAATCATTCGTTAAAATAGTTTTACCTATTAAACTTTTAGAAAAGTTAGTAGTCATAGATATGAATTTAAATCACAAAACATGAAACAATTACTTTTAATAGCGCTTGCATTATTCACTCTTAATGCTACAGCTCAACAACAAAAGCAAGAAAAAAGACAAGGAGAAAAAAAAGAGAGAAAAGAAAAGTCTAAAAGAATGCAAAGATTTGCAGACTTCACTCCTGAAGAAATGGCACAGTTAAAAACTAAAAAAATGACTTTAGATCTTGATTTAACAGAAGCACAACAAAAAGATCTTTACAAGTTTAACTTAAAAGAAGCTCAAGAGAGAAAACAAATGATGGAAGAGCGCAAAAAAGCAAAAGAACAAGGTGAAAAAGGCAATAAACCATCTAAAGATGAGCGATTTAAAATGGCAAATAACAAATTAGATAGGCAAATAGCTCACAAAAAGGAAATGAAACGCATTTTAAACGATAGCCAGTTTGAGAAATGGGAAAGAATGAGCAAGAAAATGCAACAAAAAAATAAACAAAAGCGTAAAGTTTTAAACCACAAAAAAGATAGAAAATAAAAACAATTTCATTTGATTATTGATTTGGTTAGTTAGTTTTTAAAAAGGTATTGCGTTTCTGTAATGCCTTTTTATTTTATGTTTGTATTATAAAATTTATTATTTTAGACAACACGTAAACTGTTAATCAATAATATTTTCAAGATGAAAAAAATAATTACACTTTGTCTGTTTGTAATGGCTTTGTTTTTAGGAACTCAAAATAGTTTTGCTCAAGACGAAAAATATGCTCCTTTAAAAGAGGACGCTAAAGAATTGGCTATGAAAATTCAAAAGTATGTAGGCTTAGATCAAGAGCAAACAAAAGTAGTTGCAAGAGCTATTTTTGCTAAAAATAAAGCTAATTTGGATAGTGCAGAAAAATCTACTGAATATGCAAATAGCGAAGAAGCTAAGGCAAAGATAGAATTTAATCTAATTAATTCACTAAAGAAAGTTTTAGACGGAGAACAGCTTGAAAAAGTCCTGGAAATGATTAAATAATCGTTTCTAATAAAAAATGAACCTAAAAGTCTTACAAATTGTAAGGCTTTTTTTATTTAACTTTCAACACTTGTCCAACACTTAAATTGATATTATTCAGATTATTTAAAGCTTTAAGTTTTTCTACTGTAAGATTGTATTTTTTTGAAATAGAATACAATGTATCTCCTTTTACAACAACATGTTCTGTGTAGCTATTCTCCTCTTGATAAGGTACACCTACGTCTTCATCATATTTATAAAGCTGATAACGTTCTATTAAGCTAATAAGCTTTTGAGGATATCGTTTATCTGTTGCATAACCAGCTTTTCTTAATTCTTTTGCCCAACCTTTATAATCGTTTTTTTTAAGTGTAAACAATTTAGCATAACGCTTTCTTCCTGTTAAAAATTCAGAATGATCTTTAAAAGACGTTTCTGCATTTTTATATTTTCTAAAACATTCTTGTTTCTCATCATCATCGTGATAGATTTTCAATCCTGTCCAATCATGACATTTTATACCAAAATGGTTATTTGCTTCTACAGCTAATCTTCCTTTTCCAGAACCAGATTCCAAAATACCTTGAGCGAGTGTAATACTTGCAGGAATTCCTGATTTTTGCATTTCATGTTGAGCAATATCCTTAAATGTTAAAATGTAATCATCTACACTATTAATTTTCGAACTGGAAGATGAAGTTGTGTTAACTTCTTTTTTATTAGTTTTTTTAGTTGTGACTGTTTCCGATTGTGACCGTTTTTTTTTAGTTACAACTTTCCTTTTTGAGCCACAACTCACAATAAAAACACTCAAAACTAGATATAGAATAATTCGTTTCATTTTATTTAATTAAAGGTAGATTTTTAGCTTTTAAACGCTTGTTCATACCATAAATACCTTGTAATCCTCCTGTATGAATGGCTAAAATCTTACTTCCATTTTTAAATTGTCCTTTTTTAATCATGTCAAAAATACCAAAAAGCATTTTTCCAGTATATACAGGATCTAAAGGTATGCCAAAATTGATTTTAAACTTATTAATAAACTCAACAAGCTCACTATTTATTTTAGCATATCCTCCAAAATGATAATTTGTGTTTAATTCCCAATTGGTTTTATTGGTCCATTTTTTAATTTCATGTTTAAGAAAATCGCCTTTTAAAGCTGGAAAACCTATAATTTTTTGATGGTTTTGGGAAGCATTAATTAATCCCGAAATTGTTCCACCTGTTCCAACTGATGAACAAATAAAGTCAAATTGCCTATCTTCTTGAGTTAGGATTTCTTCGCATCCTTTTATTGCATAAGTATTTGTTCCTCCTTCAGGCAAGAGATAAAACGTTCCAAATTCAGATTTTAAATTTTCTATAAATACTTCAGAGGTTTTTTGCCTGTATATTTCTCTAGACACAAACTTAAACTGCATACCACATTCCTTAGCAAAATTAAGTGTTGGGTTTGTATTAATCTTGCTCCCAAGTTCTTCTCCTCTAATTACTCCAATGGTTTTAAAACCATATTCTTTTCCTGCAGAAGCTAAAGCAGCAATATGATTGGAAAAAGCACCTCCAAAAGTTAAAAGTGTATCTAAACCTTGTTTTTTCGCAGTTTCAATATTGTATTTAACCTTTCTATATTTATTTCCAGAAATAAAAGGATGGTTTAAATCTTCTCTTTTAATCCAAAGATCTATATTGAAATTATCTAAAGATATTTTTTGATTTTCAATTTCTAAATTTAGCAAGAGATAAGTTTTTTCTGTAAAAGTAAACTTAATTAAAAACGTTGAAAGTTTTTTACTTAATAAAAATTTATAAAACTCCAATAAGACCTTGATTTTAAATAATTAAGGTCTTTTTCATTTGCATAAGCTTCTTTTTCAAAAGAAATCATTCTATAGGCGTAATTCCATTTTCTATAAACCAATAATCTAATTAAAAACTCACATACATATAATATGTAAAAGAATATTATTAATAATTCTAATTGCTGTCTTAAATGTATTCTTTCATGATTAATTAGAATCTTATTCAAAACCATAGTTCTATCTCTAACAATTACAAATGGAAAAATTGTAATTCCAATTACATATTTAGGTAAGTATTTTAAAACGCGTATCACAAAATTATCTATTCAAAAATCAAACCAAATTACATTATATTTGTGTGATATGAAGAAATTCACAGAACTTGAAGAAGGCGACTTCTATTTATCACCAGAAGGCTATCGTGTTTTTACTGAGCAGTATCTCTTAAAAAGAGGCTATTGCTGCTATAGTGGATGCAGACACTGCCCTTATGGTTATCACAAAAAGTTTAAAACCCAAAATAATTTATAGTACAAACTACTATGACATTTAAAAAACAAATTACAGAAGGTATTCCAAACCAATTACCTCAACCAAAGCCGTATGACCCTTCAATAAATCATGTTCCAAAACGAAAAGATATTTTAACTGCTGTAGAAAAAAAATTAGCATTAAAAAATGCACTTCGTTATTTCGATAAAAAACATCATGCAACACTTCTACCAGAATTCAAAGAAGAATTAGAAACCTATGGTCGTATTTACATGTATCGTTTACGTCCAGATTATAAAATGTATGCTAGACCAATAGAGGAATATCCATCAAAATCAAAACAAGCTGCAGCTATTATGCTTATGATACAAAACAATCTTGATTATGCTGTAGCACAACATCCACATGAGCTAATAACCTATGGAGGTAATGGTGCTGTATTTCAGAATTGGGCTCAGTACAGATTAACCATGAAATATCTTTCTGAAATGTCTAACGAGCAAACATTAGTTATGTATTCTGGTCATCCTTTAGGATTATTTCCATCTCACAGAGATGCACCACGCGTTGTGGTTACTAATGGTATGATGATTCCTAATTACTCTAAACAAGATGATTGGGAAAAATTTAATGCTTTGGGAGTAACACAATATGGACAAATGACAGCAGGAAGCTTTATGTATATTGGCCCACAAGGTATTGTTCATGGTACAACAATTACTGTATTAAACGGATTTAGAAAAATTAAAAAATCACCAAAAGGTAATTTATTCGTTACATCTGGATTAGGTGGCATGTCTGGAGCACAGCCAAAAGCAGGAAATATTGCTGGTTGTATTACTGTTTGTGCAGAAATCAACCCAAAAGCAGTGAAAACGAGACATAGTCAAGGTTGGGTTGACGAAGTGATTACATGTTTAGACACATTAGTTTCAAGAATAAAAATTGCTCAAAATAAAAAAGAAACAGTGTCTATTGCTTATCAAGGTAACGTAGTTGAAGTTTGGGAAAAATTTGATGAAGCTAACATTTATATTGCTCTTGGCAGTGACCAAACTTCATTACACAACCCTTGGGCTGGAGGCTATTATCCTGTAGGCTTATCGTTTGAAGAAGCAAATAATTGATGGCTAATAATCCTGAATTATTCAAAAAAAAAGTACAAGAGTCTTTACGTCGTCAAGCTAATGCCATAAATAAACATACTGCAGAAGGAACCTATTTCTTCGATTATGGAAATGCTTTTCTATTAGAAGCATCTCGAGCTGGAGCAGATATAATGGCAGAAAATGGAATTGATTTTAAATATCCAAGTTATGTTCAAGATATCATGGGACCAATGTGTTTCGATTTTGGGTTTGGACCTTTCCGTTGGGTTTGTACTTCAGGAAAACCTGAAGACCTTAAAAAAACAGATGCTATTGCCTGTGAAGTTTTAGAAGAAATTAAAACCAATTCTCATAAAGAAATTCAGCAGCAAATGGCAGATAACATACAATGGATTAAAGGTGCACAAGAAAACAAATTGGTAGTTGGTTCACAAGCCAGAATTCTTTATGCAGATGCAGAAGGACGAACCAAAATTGCTAAAGCATTTAACGATGCTATTGCAAACGGAGACATTGGATATGTCGTTCTTGGTCGTGATCACCACGATGTATCTGGAACCGATTCACCATACAGAGAAACTAGTAATATTTATGATGGTTCTCAATTTACAGCAGATATGGCTATTCATAATGTTATAGGAGACAGCTTTAGAGGAGCTACTTGGGTAAGTATTCACAATGGTGGAGGCGTTGGTTGGGGCGAAGTTATTAATGGTGGATTTGGTATGGTTCTTGATGGTACTAAAGAGGCTGAAAGACGACTAAAATCTATGTTATTTTGGGACGTCAATAATGGTATTGCTAGAAGAAGTTGGGCTAGAAATGAGGAAGCTGTATTTGCAATTAAACGTGCTATGGAGCAAGAACCAAATCTTAAAGTAACAATACCAAATTATGTTGATGACGATTTGTTAAATTAAATAATAACCACAAAATTATATTAGCTATGAAAAAACTTTTAAAAATTTTACCAATTGCTCTTATACTTATAATGACCACTTCATGTGTGTCTGTTAGAGTAGCTTCAGACTACGACAAAGCTGCTGATTTTAATTCTTATAAATCGTTTGCATTCTTTAAAAATGGAATTGATAAAGCAGAAATTAGCGATTTAGATAAAAGAAGAATACTTAGAGCTATTGAAGCAGAACTTTTAGCAAAAGGCTTTACAAAATCTGAAAACCCAGATTTATTAGTGAGCATTTTCACAAAATCAAAACAACGTGTTGATGTTTATAACAATTTTTGGGGTGCTGGTGCTTGGGGCTGGGGCTGGGGAGGTTTTTACGGTCCTGGTTGGGGCTGGAATCAGCCAATGGTCTCTACTAGAACAGAAGGTGTTTTGTATATAGATCTTATTGACGCAAAAAAGAAAGAATTAATTTGGCAAGGTCAAGGTGTTGGAAATATTTCTCAAAATATGGAAAAGAAAGAAGAACGCATTAAAGAATTTGTTGCCAAAATCATGGAAAAATATCCTCCTGGATTAGAAAAGTAATAATACATAAGGCAAGACAATACGTTTTGCCTTTTTTATATCATACAAGTATCTTGACTTTGTTAGAAAAAATAGATAACTTTTTTTAAC
>JABDPN010000306.1 GCA_013042715.1 Flavobacteriaceae bacterium
GGACATACTTTGTTAAGTTTAATGGTCCAAGATCTCCATACGACAATCCAGTTTACGATGCAGGTTGGGGATTCTGTATTCCTACTCAAGAATTATACGATATGTTTGATGAAGACGACATGCGAAGAGATGTGACATTTTACGATTTAAGAGAAGATCCAGATAGCTATTCGCCAAGTAGAGATAATACAGGCTTATTTAATAAAAAATTCTTACCACGTAAAGCAGACCCTAGAGCAGGATCAGATCCATTAAATTATGCAAGCAACTATCGTTCTATTCGTTACGCAGATGTATTGTTAATGGCTGCAGAAGCAGAAGCTAAAAGTGGTGGAGCTAATGCAGAGAATTACTTAAATCAGGTAAGAGCAAGAGCTTATGGAAACAATAGTCATGATTATTCATCTAGTGAAGGAAGTTTACTGGATGCAATTTACACAGAAAGACGTAAGGAATTAGCTGGAGAAGGTCATAGATTTTTTGATCTAGTTAGAACAGGTCAAGCTGCTGATTATATAGATGGATTTACTCCAAATAAAAACGAAATATTCCCAATTCCATTAGTAGAGTTAGAATTAGCAAATGCTATAGAAAGATGGGGACAAAACCCAGGATATTAATAAAAAAACAAAGTAAACAATAAACTAAAGAAAAATGAAAATATTAAAAAACGGATTTTACTTCCTATTATTACTTTTAGTAACAATCACATTTTCATGTGACGACGATGATGATACAACTCAGATTTCTGGATTAGATTTTGTAGTTGCAACATTAAGCTATGATGGTACTGAAATTGGTGTTTTACCAACTACAATTCCAGGAAATGGAAATATACTTTATACTGTAGATTTTGGAGCAACTCCAGATGTAGATACAGATGTTATAGTAACTAGCGGACCAATGGTATCATATGATTACCCAGATGAAGATGGTGATTATATTATTACAGTAACTGCATCACTTCAAGGTGTACCATCTGTAACAATCTCTAAAGAAGTATCTGTAACATTTATTCCAGCACCAACTGGTGGTGGAGGAAACCTAGGGCCTATTGCAGGAATATGGAAATTAGCACCAGAAGCAGGCGCTTTAGGTGTAGGTCCAGCACTTAACGACGTATCTTGGTGGTCGAGTTCTTCAGATGATGTAGCTACAAGATCTTGCTTGTTTGATGATGAGTATGTGTTTAATTCAGATGGGTCTTTCCAAAATGTTTTAGGAGGCGAAACTTGGATTGAAGGATGGCAAGGAGCAGCAGGAGAAGAATGTGGCACTCCAGTATTCCCACATGATGGCTCTGCATCTGCAACATGGTCTTATAATGATGCTGCAGGAACCTTAACAATCGATGGTACAGGAGCCTTTTTAGGTCTTGCAAAAGTATATAATGGAGGTGAGTTAGGATCTCCTGCTGAAGCAGCAAGCTCTATTACTTACATGGTGACTTTATCAGATGATGGACTTTCTATGGAATTAGATATTGAAATTGCCGGTGGAGGTTATTGGTCATTTAAATTAGCTAAAGATGCACCATTCCCTTTAGGAACTTGGAAATTGGCACCAGAAGCAGGAGCTTTAGGTGTAGGTCCTGGTCTTAATGATGTGTCTTGGTGGTCTAGTTCTTCTGATGATGTAGCTACAAGATCTTGCTTATTTGATGATGAGTACGTGTTTAATGCAGATGGAACTTTCCAAAATGTTTTAGGAGGTGAAACTTGGGTTGAAGGATGGCAAGGAGCAGCAGGAGAAGAATGTGGCACTCCAGTATTCCCACACGATGGCTCTGCGGCCGCAACATGGTCTTACAATGATGCTGCAGGAACGTTGACAATAGATGGTACAGGCGCATTCCTTGGGCTTGCAAAAGTATATAATGGAGGTGAGCTAGGATCCCCTGCAGAAGCAGTTGATTCAATCACTTATCTGGTAACAGCAGAAGGTAGTTCAATGGAATTAGATATCGAAATTGCTGGTGGTGGATATTGGTCATTTAAATTAGCTCGTCAATAAATAATATATTAATTATAATTGTTTAAGATTAGTCATAATAAAGTGCCAATACACCTAGGTGTATTGGCACTTATTGCTTAACATATAAATTGTAATTAATTAAAAACACAAATAATAAAAAGTACTAGAAACTTAAAATCAATAAATATGAAAAACAATTTTCTAAGATTAGTATTCTTACTTTTTACCTCTGTTGCATTAGCTCAGTCTAGTCAAGTATCAGTTGTAAAAGATAATCAAGGAATGAAGTTGGTAGTCAATGGAGAAGATTTTATAATCAATGGTATGAATTGGGATTATTTTCCAATTGGTACTAATTACTCTTATAGTCTATGGAATCAATCAGATGATGTAATTAAAGCAGCTCTAGATGCAGAAATGGGCTTATTAAAAAACATGGGAGTAAATGCAGTAAGAATGTACACAGGTGTTCAGCCTAAGTGGGTTCAGTATATATACGAGAATTATGGTATCTATACCATGCTTAACCATTCATTTGGACGTTATGGTCTCACAATTAATGGTGCTTGGGTAGCAGTAACAGATTATAGAGACCCTGCAACTAAGGAACTTTTAATGTCTGAAGCGACTAAACTGGTAGAAGAATATAAAGATACTCCAGGATTATTATTATTCCTTTTAGGTAACGAAAATAATTATGGACTGTTCTGGGCAGGAGCAGAAACAGAGGATTTTCCAGATGAAGAAGACCAACGTAGAGAAGTAGGTGAAAAACGAGGGCGTCCAATGTATAAGTTAATGAATGATGCTGCTATTGCAATGAAGGAAATTGATGCTACTCACCCTGTAGCAATTTGTAATGGTGATTTACTATTTGCAGATATTATTGCTGAAGAATGTAAGGATGTAGATATTTATGGAGTTAATATGTATCGTGGTAAATCATTTGGAGACGCTTTTGAACGTGTTAAAAATGAAATAGATAAACCAATACTATTTACAGAATTTGGATCCGATGCATTTAATGCTATAACGAATTCAGAAGATCAAAAGATGCAGGCATTCTTTATGGTTGAAAACTGGAAAGAAATCTACGAAAACGCATATGGTCTAGGAAAATCAGGAAACTCAATTGGGGGATTTACATTTCAATTTAGTGATGGGTGGTGGAAATTTGGTCAAACTAAAAACTTAGATGTTCATGACTCTAATGCATCATGGTCTAATGGAGGTTACTATATAGACTTAGCTCCAGGTGAAAATAATATGAATGAAGAATGGTTTGGTATATGTGCAAAAGGACCTACTAACGCAAGAGGACTTTACGACTTATACCCTAGAGCAGCATATTATGCTCTAAAAGATGCTCACAATTTAAATCCATACGATGAGGGTATGACTTTGGAATTTGTACAAGATTATTTCAAGAATATCGAGCTAATGGATGCTGTTTTACGTGCACGTGGAGA
>JABDPN010000309.1 GCA_013042715.1 Flavobacteriaceae bacterium
TTGTTTCAGCTATATCTTTTACATTCTGTCCAAATTTATCTTTGCTTTCTAGCTCAATCCTGTATTGTCCAGATTCCCATTTTTTTATGTTTTTTAAATCTATGGTTTTAGATTTTTCGGAATCAAATTCTTTTTCAAAAACCAATTTACCTTTTTCCCAGTTTTTGCTTTTGTCTTCGTTATGATAGGCTTCATGTGGAAATAGCGTATTATATTCTTCTTTAGAAAAAGCTTTATATTCTGGAGCACTCCAAGGTCTAGATCTTAAAACTGTTTCTGGAGCTTTTAATTTGTAAATCTTTACAGTTCCAGTTGCTGGAACTAATTCACCATTTAAGTTTTTAGTATCTATGGTTAAGCGATTTTCCTTATTGGATTTATCAATTTTACCATCAATATTTATGGTAGCTATAAGTGCGTGATAACCAATATTTACAATTGTACTTGCACTTCTGGTTTCGCCATTCACATCTGTAACATCTGCAGTTACTACATATTTAAAAATCGGTAAGTTATTTTTGTCTATAGATTTATCTGCTAAGGCTTTAAAAGTGATTTCAAAATTACCAGAAGCATCTGTTGTGGTTTCACCATGTGTAATTTCTTGTTGTTCTGAGAAGTAACTTGGTCTATGCCAATAAAACCATCTAGGGAATTCAATTTTTCGTTCTACACGATATACCACTTTAGCATCTGTTATACTACTTCCAGCAAATGCAATAGCATTTCCTTTTACAGTTATGCTGTCATCAATTTTGTAGGTTTCTGTTACAGGTTTAAACTTGGCTTCAAACTTTGGTCTTTTGTATTCTTCAACAGAAATATATGTACTTTTTTTAGAAACTCCAGTAATAAATGTTTCAATACGATATTGACCATTTAATCCTGAATTAGGTAATAATAATTCACCATGAAAAGAACCAAATTCGTTTGTTTCAAAATCCATTTCGGTTAATTTCTGATTGTTTGCATCATAGAGTGTTGCAAAAACGGTTTCACCTTCTGCAACTTTAGACTTTTTGTTTTCTGTTGTAATTACAATTCCTTTAAAGTAAACGGTTTGTCCAGGTCTGTAAATACTTCGATCTGTAAAGAGGAATGAGTTATAGGTTATTTCCTTTTTATCTTTGTTTTCACTGTAAATTCTATTTACGTAAAACTCTCCAAAATGTGCTTTTTCGCCATCTTTACTTACTTGAACGTTGATGCTCGTTTTACGTTTATTAGATTTTTGAAAAGCGATTTCTCCATTTACATTTGTGGTTTTAGTAAACGAATGCACTTTGCTTCTATAGTTATTCTTATAAGATACTTTTACTGTTGCATTTTCTATTGGTTTTCCGTTGTTTCTATTGATAACCTGATAGATTATTTTAGATTGCATGGATTTTTCTACAAGTGCAAAATCTGTAACATTTAGAAAACTAAATGCAAAAGTCTTATTGTGGTTTTCAGCATATATTAAATAGCGATTGTTTTCAAGTTTTGGAATTTTTACTTCAATACTATGTTGCTGATAATCGTTTTCATTCTTTAGTCTTTCTTGCCAGTTTTTTAATTCAGTAAGTGATTTAATAATTTTGAGCTGCTCCTCTTCATCCCAAACATTATTTAATTTCTCAATGTTTTTATTAGAAATGCTATAAATTTTAAAATTTAATATAGATATGTTTTTGTAAGTCACTAAAACTTTAGAATATTTTTGATTAGGAATATAACTTTCGGTTCTAATGCTTAATGTTTCTTCATAAATGCGTTGTTTTAAATTTCTACATTTTATAGCAGCCTGACTCTTAGGAAATTTCTCTATTACAACATCACACAATTCTAAAGCTTCTTTGGCTTTCCATTTTGATGCTTGGTTAGTATTTGTGTTGAAGCTAAGGCTTTTATTGTAAAGAATAGTGGCAATCTCAAACACATACAATCCAGAGACTTCATGATTAGGATATTTGTTTTTGGATTTCTTAAGAGTTTCAAGTAAAGCGGTTTCTTTGTCTTCAAAAATTGCTTTTTGAAAAATGTAATTTAGACGTTTAATATCTACATCTACTAAAGCCAGTGGATTATTATTATTTAAATGAAATGCAACTAAATTTTGATAGATTTTTAATGTCTTAAGTTGTAACGATTCTGAGTCTTGAGTAGAAATTGATACTCTTGAAAAAACTTCCGCATCTTTTAATAAATCTGGATTGTCTATTTCAAATTTAAAGGCGGGAACTGCAATGCTGTTTTCATCTGTTTTATAAAAATCTAAAGCAGTATGCGAAAGAAAATCAAATAGTGTTGGTCTGTATGTTTTTGAGTCTTTAGAAACAAGGAGTAAAGAATTGTATTTGGATAAATTTTCCTGCTGAAGCATTAAACCACTTTTTAGAGAATTATCAAAATGAAGATGTATTTCTGTAAAAAGCGTCTGTAAATCCCAAGTTCTAAAATCTATATCGTCATTTTTGTCTTCTGTTTTTGTTCTATTGTAAAACTTATATCTGTTTTGCTGGAAGTATTGCCAATATAAGTTTGCTAAAAGGCTTTCCAGAATATTAGTAGTAGGGAATTCTGAGTTAGCAATTTCTGTTTTAAAATCATTAATAACCTTGAGTTGGGCATCTTCTTCAAGAATTAAAGCGAATTTGCTTTTATAGATTAAACTTTTAATAATTTGATTATTGTTATTATTCTTTTCAGCTATTTCAGATATCTGTTCTACTATTTCTAGAGCAGATTTAGGAAGTCCTTCAAGCTCAAGTTCTTCAACTTGTTTCCAAAGTTTAGAATAATCATTTGTCTGCGCTTCAGATATATTACTAAAAAATACAATCATTAACAGTAAAAAATAATGTTTCATGGTTTCAGTTTTGTTTAAAACTAACTTCAAAATGTGTTCCAAAAAACAACTAATGTATAAAGTAATAATTTGGTTAAGTGAAGATAACCAATTTGAAAGGTAAATAGAAACAAACTAAATTGATACGTTATAAGAATCTTAAATAGATTGCAATTTTATTTTGAAAGTTTATTTTAGCATTTTCAAAACATAGTTTTATGAAACAATTAATTATCTTTTTAATAATTCCATTATTAACTTTTGGTCAAACTCAATTTGATGAGGTTCAGCAATTGTTAAATAATAATGAATTTAAAAAAGCTGAAGCCTTATCTCTACAATTAGTGGTACAATATCCAGATAATTTAGAAGCTATTGAATTTTTAGGGGACTCTTATGGTCGCTTAAAAAAATGGGATGAAGCAATAGATACTTATAAAAAATTAGTAGAAGAAAAACCTAATAACGCTAATTTCCATTATAAATATGGAGGCGCATTAGGAATGAAAGCTTTAAGCGTTTCTAAGTTTAGAGCAGTAAGTATTGTTAAAAATGCTAAAAGCGAATTTTTAAAAGCTGCAGAACTCGATCCAACACATATAGAAACACGTTGGGCTTTAGTAGAACTTTACATGAAGTTGCCTGCAATAATTGGGGGTAGTAAACGTAAAGCATTGCATTTTGCAGAAGAATTACATAATCTTTCTGAAGTAGATGGCTTTTTAGCTAAAGGTTTTATTTACCAGTACGATAAAGAATTTGAACTGTCAGAACATAACTACTTAAAGGCAATAGAAGTTGGTGGCTCTGAAACCTGTTATCAAAATCTTATAGATATGTATGTAAGCTTTAATAAACACGATAAGGCTTTAACCTATCTTGAGAAAGCACATAAAAAACATCAATCTACTAGCTTTAAAAATCAATTAGAAAAACTAAAATCTACTAACTAAAATAAAAACTTTATTCACTTATTTGGATATTGCTATATCTAGTTTGATATTTGCTACATGAACGTACATTTTATAGCTATTGGAGGAGCAGCAATGCATAATCTTGCCATTGCACTACACAACAAAGGATATCAAGTAACAGGAAGTGACGATACTATTTTCGATCCTTCAAAATCACGATTAGAAGCCAAAGGACTACTACCTAAAGAATTTGGATGGTTTCCAGAAAAAATCACTAATAGTTTAGATGCTATTGTACTTGGTATGCACGCTAAAGCAGATAATCCAGAGTTGCTTAAAGCACAGAAATTAGGTTTAAAAATCTATAGTTATCCAGAGTTTTTGTACGAACAATCCAAACACAAAACAAGAGTTGTTATAGGAGGAAGTCATGGAAAAACCACTATTACATCTATGATTTTACATGTAATGCATTTTCACGACAGAGATGTAGATTATATGGTTGGTGCTCAACTTGATGGTTTTGATGTCATGGTAAAACTCACAGATGACAATGATTTTATGGTACTTGAAGGCGATGAATATTTAAGCTCACCAATAGACAGAAGACCAAAATTTCACCTATATCAACCAAATATTGCATTGTTAAGTGGGATTGCTTGGGATCATATTAATGTGTTTCCAACTTTTGAAAACTATGTAGAGCAGTTCAAAATATTCGCAGATAACATTACTAAAGGTGGAAGTATTACGTATAATACTGAAGATGATATTGTAAAACAAGTTGTTGAAGCTTCAGAAAATCCAATCAGGAAATTTCCTTATCAAACACCAGAATATACTGTAGAACAAGGTGAAACATTTCTGGAAACTCCAGAAGGACCAATGCCAATTGAAATATTTGGAAAGCATAACCTAAATAATTTAGCAGGAGCTAAATGGATTTGTCAGCAAATGGGAATTGATGAAGACGATTTCTACGAAGCCATTGCTACTTTTAAAGGAGCAAGTAAGCGACTAGAGAAAATAGCTGAAAGTCCTAAAACGGTTATCTATAAAGATTTTGCTCATTCACCAAGTAAAGTGTCTGCGACTACTCAAGCAGTTAAAGAACAATATCAAGATAGAACAGTTGTAGCATGTTTGGAATTACATACCTACAGTAGTTTAAATGCTGAATTTTTAAAAGAATACAAAGGTGCTTTAGATGCTGCTGATGTTGCAGTGGTATTCTATTCGCCACATGCAGTAGAAATTAAAAAATTAGAAGAAGTTACGCATAATCAAATTGCAAATGCTTTTGAGCGAGACGATTTAATTATATACACAAATCCAAAAGATTTTAAAGACTATTTGTTTTCCAAAAATCTAACTAATACAGCTTTAGTATTAATGAGTTCTGGAAATTATGGAGGTTTGGATTTTGATGAAGTGAAAGCGTTAGTTTAATTATTATTTTTTATCTAAATCAATTAAATATCCAATCGAAAGATTAAAAAAACTAGTTATGTCAAGATTAGATTCAGACTCAACTGGTGAAGGAAAATTAATATTGTAACCCAATTCAAAATCCCAAGATTTAGTAGATAATGAAATAGGCAAATTAAGCTGTGTGTTTAGTAAGTCAAATATGTCATTATATTCATATTCTAAATCTAAGTTGGTATCTAAAGGAAGTTGAGCTAAAGCTATAGTCTGTTGGGCAATTAAAAAACTAATTTGCGGTCTAAACTTTAATACATAATTTTTAGTTCTAGAAAGAGATGCATTAGCATATGAAGAAGATACAATCTGGAAAGATTGATCTTTTCCAAACAAATACGAAACACTAAATTTTGTACCTAATGATTTGTTCTTGTTTCGTATACCTAAACTTAAATCAGTTGAATTCGTAAATGTATCCCAGCCGTTGGAGTAAAAATAACGAGTATATCCAACATTATAATGAAATAGTTTTTCCTTGCCAATAGCTTTATAATATCCTAAAGATATATTAGTAAAATCCCAGTTTGGATTAAATGTTTCGTAATAAATTCCAGAAACACTCACATTAAATCCAGAAGAGCTATAGTAGGAAAGCTGTGGAACTATATTAAATTGGTTAACACCAGATTCTCGACCAGAAAAAAAGGTGTTGTTATTAAAAGAAATGTTAGAATATAAAAAATTATAAGTATTGAAGGAATTTAAAATGTCTTCTACTAACTCTTGCTCATTAAAAAACAGATCGTCCAAAAGTATATCAATCTCATCTTTTTCTAGTTCCTGAGCATTAATATGAAAGGTGGTTGCTACTAAAAATAGTAGCAACCTAGTTGTTATAGAACTTTTATTATTTAAAAATGGAATGTTAATCATCTTTTAAAATAAAGATTAATTGCCTCCACCATTTCCATTACCAGACCCTTGTCCATTTCCATTTCTAATTCGCTCGCCTTTACCTCCAAAACCTTCTCGATTTCTAAGCTCACCTTGATCTCTTGATTGTCTGGTTTGTCTAACACGCTCCTGTAACATTTGACGCTGTTCTTGAGTTAAAGAGTTTCTAAATTGATTTCTAACTTGACGTAATTGTCTTTCTTGATTTTGAACCATTTGGTTTTGTTCATCAGTAAATGTAGCTCTTAAACGTTTTCTAATTTGTTCTCGAGTTTGTGTTTGATCTTGTAAAATCGCTAATTGTTCTTGAGTTAAAGAAGCTCTGAGTTGTTCGCGATTTTGAAGCATTAATTTACGTTGGGTTTGTAGCATTTCTTGTTGCTCTTGTGATAACTGATTCATAATTGGACCATAATCTGTTTCTTGTGCGTTAAGAAAACTACCTGTTGCTAAAAACAATACCAAACTTAATAATGCGATAATTGATTTTACTGTTGTTTTCATAATTAATGAGTTTATGTTTTTATTAATCTTTTTAATGTTAGAACCTAGATTTTTGTAATAGTTTGAAAACATTATAAAACTAATGTT
>JABDPN010000095.1 GCA_013042715.1 Flavobacteriaceae bacterium
CGGTAAAGGCAGTAAATTGGTAAGTGATGCCTGTTTTTTATCAGGTTTACGAAGAATAGAGACTTCCCTCGATGGAATTGAACAGACGGCATGGCGGCCAAAACATGTATATCATTATATACAATGGAAAAATATTGAACCTGATTTTGTAGTTGATATTTCAAATTCTATTGATAAAAAAATGGAATCTGTATTAGCTTATAAGACACAGTTTTATAATCCGAATAGCGATGAACCAGAAACTTTAATATCTAGTAAAAACTTTACAGATAGTGTAAAATATAGAGCTAGAGATTTAGGTAGATTAGTAGGAGTAGAGTATGGAGAAGGTTTTACAACAGAACGTTATCCAGCTGTAGACTCAATATTTGATATAAAATAAATTTTAAAATTGTTTTGTAAGAAATACTAAATAATTTACATTTGCATTCGCTATGAAATGGTGGTTGTAGCTCAGTTGGTTAGAGCGCTGGATTGTGGTTCCAGAGGTCGCCGGTTCGAACCCGGTCTTCCACCCAAAATAAAGGCCTTTCGATATTCGAAAGGCTTTTTTTGTTTAGCAATACTAGTTTATTTAGCTTTATCAACTTTTAATCTTTCCTTACGATTGGCAATTTCCCAAGCAGTTAGAAATACCAGCTTAGTTCTGTTTTCTAATAAATCGTATTCAATTTTATCTGGTGTATCTCCAATAGCATGGTAATCGTCATGAGTTCCATTAAAGTAAAAAATTACTGGAATATTATTTTTTGCAAAATTATAATGGTCTGATCTGTAATAGTATCTGTTAGGGTCGTTTTCATCATTATATGTATAATCTAGTTCAATTTTTGTGTATTTTTTATTAATGGCTTCAGAAAGGTTGTGTAATTCTGTGCTAAGTTTGTCGCTTCCTATTAAATACACATAGTTTCGGTTAGTGCTTTCTCGTTTTGGGTCTATGCGACCTATCATATCTATATTTAAATTAGCTACGGTATTTTCTAATGGGAAAATTGGATTTGTATCTGTATAGTATCTAGAGCCTAAAAGTCCCTTTTCTTCTCCTGTAACATGAAGAAACACAACTGAACGTTTAGGAGTTTGCCCTTTATTAGTAGCTTCTTTAAATGCTTCAGCAATTTCTATTATTGCTACAGTTCCAGATCCATCGTCGTCTGCGCCATTATAAACTTCTCCATCATTATTTACTCCAATATGATCTAAATGTGCAGATATAACAACATATTCGTCAGGTTTTTCATTTCCTTTTATATAGGCAACTACATTTTCTGAAGCTATTGGGACTGCAATTCTTTCATAGATTATTGAGATTTTTGAATTAACAGTTTCAGCTTTGTTTTTTGAATCATATTCTGGAACTAATTGTTTTCCTAATTCTTTTCCTGCAAGGAAAAAATGGATATCATCATTATTCTGTTCAATTAAAGATAACCTGTTACTACCACCTCGTTCTACTTGTCTTTTAAAATATGCGCTATAGCGACCAAACATTTGCGAGTCAATTAAGATTAATGCTTTTGCACCTTGTATTTTAGCAGCATCTCGTTTTGAAGAAATTGCTTGTCTTCCATTAGACCATTTCGATATTTCTTTTGTTCCAGTAACAATAAAATTTCCTGCTTTATCTTTAGGCTCGCCACCTTTAACAACAACTATTTTTCCTTTTACATCAAGATTCTCATAGTCGTTATAATTTTCATCATCAATACCATAACCTGCGAAAATTACTTGTGAACCTTGAAGTATTTGAGATGGAGCAGAGGAATAAGAAATATAATGATCAAAATACTCGAAACCTTCATTATTAACTGTGAACTCAACTTTTGGTGTTTTTAAGATTTGTAGTGGAACATCTTGAAAATAATTATTTTCAATAGCGGGAGGAATTCCAATTTCTTCATATTTAGATTTAATAAATTCTACAGCCTTTTTTTGTCCTGGTTTTCCTGTTTCTCTTCCTTCATACTCATCTGAAGCATAGACATAAAGCATTTCTTTAAGCTCGTCTGAAGTTATTGTATTGGCTAGTTCATTAACAGCAATTTGTGTTTTACATGAGCTAATTAATATAAAAAGCACTAAAATGTAAAGTGATGTTTTTTTCATAATTTGAAATATCCTATTTGATTTTACGATATTACAAAAAAGAAAAAACCTATTATAATTAGTTTAAAATAATTTGTAATTAGAAAGAAAACTACTCAATTTCTAAATCTTCAAGTTCTTCTATATCTTCTTCTTCAGATTGAATGTCTAGCTCTATTTGCTCTTGATCTTCAATAATTTCATTTGGTTTTAAAGAATTATAGATATTGAAAGCTAAAGCGATTATGGTTAATAGAAATATGATTTTTACAGCAAGGGTACTTTTTTGAAATTTTTTAGATAGCTGAAACACTATAAACCCAATTATAAATGATGCGATAATTGGTATTAGAGCAATTTTTCCAAATGGTAAAATAGATAATGCTAAGGCTATAATTGCAGATAATATGCCTAGAATAGTCAGTATTGTTCTCATGGTTTTAATTTTTTAGTCCTGTGGCACTGTTTATTCGTAATTCACCATTACCAACAGCTACTTTAAATTTAGCATAAACAGGAATTTTATTCTTATCTGCTGTTAGCCAAAGTAAATTAGAATTTGTGCCTTTTAATAAATCTTTATTATTGATTGCTAAAGATATTTTATAAGTTTCTTTAGTCCCAATTTTTGTTTTAAGCGTTTCTTTTCCTAATAATTTTATGGTAATATCTTGAGTTTCGTTATCAAATAAAACAGTAAATGTTTTTGCGCTTCCAGTTGTCATGGAAGCTAAATCTAAGTTTCTTAGTTTATAGATTGTAGTAACAATATCGTTAGTATTCCTTCCAAAATTATACGATTTATTAACTTCCCAAAATGTACCATTACCTCTTTTTTTTCGCATGAGGCTTTTTACTGTTTTGGTTTTTTGATTGAAGTTATATTTCATGAATTTGTAGTACCCACCTTCATTAATATCTCTTTTGTATAGATAAGGTGATAAGGTATTAGGGTTTACGTAGCTTTCATAGGTATCATTTATTTTAAAGAAATAATTCCATTTACTATATGTTTGTGCTTTACATTTAAAATGTAATAAGGTTGTTTTAGATGTTTTAACCGTTTTGGTTTCCATGGAAACTTGCGCAAAATCTGTAAGTAGACCAGACATATTATACGATGCGGTAAACACAAGTTTTTCTTGTGATCCAATAGCTGTATTTTGTGAAAAACCTAAAAACGAAAAAAGAATAAATGCAATAAATAAGAAATTTTTCATTTTAATTTAATATTCTGTTATAACGAGAATTTTATCATTTATTATACCAATTTACTACAAAAGTTGGATTAAAAAATTAATATTCAAAATACTATTAAAATTGTCTAACTGATTTTTATCATTGTTTTAGGGAAGCATTAAAATTACTTTTACCCTGTAATTAAAAATCTTTGTAAAAATGAAATCGATATTGTTACCTACGGATTTTTCAAAGATATCTTTGAATGCTATAGACTATGCTATGGAACTTTTTAGAAATGAAGAATGCGAATTCTACTTTCTAAATATCCAAAAGGCTTCATCATTTGTGTCGGATGATTTAATGACAATGTCGTCTTCTGCTACAATATATCAAACCATTATAGATACAGCTCAGAAATCAATTAAAAATGTTATAAACACAATAAAAAATTATTACAAAAACGATAAACATAAATATTATTCTGTAGTTGATTATGATAATTTTATAGATGGTATTAACCAAATCTGTAAATCGAGAAATATAGATTTAATAGTTATGGGAACCAAAGGTGCAACTGGAGCTGAAAGTGTTTTGTTTGGTAGTAATACTGTACGTGTTATGCAACGTTGCCATACTCCAGTTTTAGCAATTCCTGGAAAATGTAAATATGAAGAAATCGATAAAATTGTCTTTACATCAGATTATTTATCACATTACAAACCTGATGAGTTACAATCGCTTTTTACTATTGCTAGTCTATATGATTCAAAAATAGATGTATTACACATTGCTAAAGAAGAAGAACTTACTGACCTTCAAAAAAATAATAAAGCTTTTCTCGATAAGATATTTAAAAACATAACACATGAGTTTATAGACTTAGACGATGCAGATGTATTTGATGCCGTTCAAGATTATGTTAAAAATAATAATATAAAAATGGTCGCTATGTCAAGTAGAAAGTATTCCTTTTTAGATAGATTGTTTAAACGGCATAATGTTGAAAAATTTGGATACAAAATACACGTTCCTTACCTAGTCATGGAAGATACTGGAGACCAGGAATAACTTCATCACAATCATATAAAATGTGACTAATGTTACATAACGAATTATCATGACTTTTGTCATGATACTCTCATGTCATAACTTATAATTTTAAACTGTAATTAAATAGAAAAGTTTTTTAGATGCATATTATTTATTTAGCAAATAAACTTCCCTAATTGCTAAATACAGAAGGTGAAACTATAATGGTTTCACTTTTTTGTTAGTATAATAATAGATGCTAATTATTGTATTAAGCAGCATAATTACTGTTTTATTTTAAGGAATTTAAGACAGCAATTAATTTTAGTTTTTTTGTGTTTTACTTCAACTAGAGGTGGAGATTTGTATTAATTAAAATGATATTCAAAATAAAGTAGTTCTATATATAGTCTTCATACAGCTTATTATATTCATTTTTAATCTATTAATTCATTAATAAAATTCTTTTAGCTCTTGTTAGCCCCATCTTAGATTTAGGTCAATAAACTTATTTAGTTGTTATTATATCGAAAATTTATAATAAAATGTTAAATATACAGTACAAATCCTTACATTTCAACGCTATTATTTTGACATTAATCAATTTGCAATCCTTAAGTATTTGACTTTATTCCCTTAAGCATGTGACTTTCTTCAAACATTGGTGTCTCAAAAATCATAGGATTACTTTTTAATAAAATCTTTAACCAGAGTTTCGCCCCATTCTCTAACTGAACATCATGACTAACTACCTTATCACGATAAGAATATATTATAAATTTAATATAAGTTATGGTTATAATTCAAATAATTAAAATTATCACATTATTAAATAAAGTGCTATTAATTATAAAACTAACCTTAAACACCTAAAAAGTGAATTTTTATAAATATTACTTAAATTTTTTGAGTAATAAGATTCTTTTACATAATTGTTCTTGCATTGTAATAGGTTACAAATCTATTTACAAAGGGTTAACTATACTTTTTTTCAATTAATCTTATCCATTCATGATGAAAAATTACTATCACCAACTGGCTAAAAACTATACATGTTTCAATCTAGAAACATTAAAGGCTTATTTCGTAAATAATAGCATTAAAAAATATATTTTTAAACCTTTTGTTTTGTTTACACTACTCACATTTCAAAATGTTTTATTTGCGCAAAACCCAGGAGACCCAGGCAATTTTGATATTCGAGGAAATGCATATTCTGGAACACCTACGCCAGGTGTAGATGATTGGTTCCAAGGTATAGACGGATTAGGATTGATAGATGAAAGCAATACCGCTAGCTGGCTGGCCATCACAAATTCACTTGCGAATACGCCCTTAATAGGAGGAGCTTCTTTTCAACAATACGACATATTAAATGGTTCTATTTTAATGGATGCCATATACAGCAGGGATTATGTAGATA
>JABDPN010000311.1 GCA_013042715.1 Flavobacteriaceae bacterium
CCTTCTAATGAGAATACTGCGATTAGTACAAAACCATTTTTAGAAACCGTTTTTCTTACCAAATCGAAATAGGCTTTTTGTTCTTCTTCTTTTAAAAAGAAATGCAAAACTGCACGATCAATCCATAAATCAATATCTTTTAATTGAAATAATTCTGAAGGATTCGTGAGATCGTCTGCAATACATTTAAGGTCATAATTGTATTGCTCTTTAATTCTATTTTGAAGTTTCTCTAAAGCAACATCGCTTAAGTCGTTTGCAAGAATATTAGTGTATCCTTCTTTAAGTAGTTCGTCAATTAAAGTAGTTGTTCCGACTCCAACATTTAAAATGATTGCATCTTTAGATAACCTACATTTCTCAATTAATTGCATAGTCTTTTCTGGAGAATCTTCGAACCAACCTAAATCTTCATCTTGAGTGGTTTGGTACTTTTCGTTCCAATGGGATTTATAATTGTAGTTTTTCATTAGCTTATTGAAAGTCCATTAGAAACCAAATCGTTATCATCAGGATTTACAAACACCAATTTACCTTCTGGTGTTTCTGTCATTAATATCATGCCTTCACTTTCTACACCTCGAAGTTTTCGTGGTGCTAAGTTTACAAGTACAGTTACTTTTTTACTAATAACGTCTTCAGGTTTATAACTCTCTGCAATTCCAGAAACAATGGTTCTTACATCAAGTCCAGTATCAACTTTAAGCACTAAAAGTTTCTTGGTTTTTGGCATTTTTTCGGCTCCCAGAATTGTTCCAACTCTAATATCAAGCTTAGTGAAGTCTTCAAAATTAATGGTATCTTTTTGTGGTTCTACTGTTTTATTAGCTGCTTCGTTTGCTTTTTTGCTAGCTTCTAATTTATCGAGTTGAAACTGTACATCTTTATCTTCAATTTTAGTAAACAGCAACTCTGCTTTTCCTATGCTATGATTAGCTTGCAACAATTCTCTACCTTCTGTAATGCCATTCCAGATTGGTTTTGAATCTAATTCAGAATGTCCAAGTATTTTTTTTAGTTTATCTGATGTAAAAGGTAAAAATGGTTCGCATAACACAGCTAATGCTGAAGCTATTTGTAAAGCTACATACATAATGGTTTGCACACGAGTTTCGTTTTCCTTGATAACTTTCCAAGGTTCTTCATCCGCTAAATATTTATTTCCTAAACGTGCTAAATTTATTAGTTCCTGACTTGCTTCTCTAAATCTGTAACGTTCAATAGAACTTGCTATAACATTTGGATATGCTTTAACAGTAGCTAAAACATCTTCGTCTACTTTAGTCAATGCATTTGGTTTTGGTACAATACCATTGTAATACTTGTTAGTAAGAACTACAACACGATTCACGAAATTTCCAAAAATGGCAACTAACTCATTGTTATTTCTAGCTTGAAAATCTTTCCAAGTAAAGTCGTTATCCTTAGTTTCAGGTGCATTTGCAGTTAGTGCATAACGTAATACATCCTGTTTGTCTGGAAATTCAATTAAGTATTCGTGTAACCAAACAGCCCAATTTTTTGAGGTGGACAATTTATTGTTTTCCAAATTCAAAAATTCGTTTGCAGGAACATTTTCAGGAAGAATATAGCTGCCTTCTGCTTTTAGCATTGAAGGGAAAATGATACAATGAAACACAATATTGTCTTTACCAATAAAGTGTATTAGTTTAGTGTCTTTACCTTTCCAGTAAGGTTCCCAATCTTTTCCTTCGCGTTCAGCCCATTCTTTAGTAGAAGATATATAGCCAATTGGAGCATCAAACCACACGTACAATACTTTACCTTCGCCTCCATCGACAGGAACAGGAATTCCCCAATCTAAATCTCGTGTTACAGCTCTTGGACGTAAACCATCGTCAATCCAAGATTTACATTGTCCATATACATTAGGTTTCCAGTCTTTTTTATGACCTTCTAAAATCCATTCTTTTAAAAATGCTTCGTGCTTATCTAAAGGTAAAAACCAATGCTTAGTTTCTTTTAAAACTGGAGTTGCTCCAGTTATAGCTGACTTAGGATTAATTAAATCTGTTGCATTATGACTTGTTCCACAGTTTTCACATTGGTCGCCATAACTTTCTTCATTACCACATTTTGGACACGTTCCAACTACAAAACGATCTGCTAAAAACTGTTTTGCATCAGCATCATATAATTGCTCTGTAACTTCTTCAATAAATTCACCTTTATCATACAACGTTTTAAAAAACTCTGAAGCTGTTTCATGATGAATTTTAGCAGACGTACGTGAATAGTTATCGAAAGTAATTCCGAAATCTTCAAAAGACTTTTTAATAATCGCGTGATACTTATCTACAATGTCTTGAGGTGAGACACCTTCATTTTTTGCTTTTATAGTAATTGGCACACCATGTTCATCACTTCCGCAAATAAAAGCCACATCCTCACCTTGCAATCTTAAATAGCGTGCATAAATATCTGCTGGCACATAAACAC
>JABDPN010000316.1 GCA_013042715.1 Flavobacteriaceae bacterium
AAATAAAGCTGTATAGTTATGAAAAAAGAATGGCCACTTTGGGAAGTATTTGTAAGAAGTAAAAATGGTTTAGAACATCGTCATTTTGGTAGTTTACATGCAGCAGATGCAGAAATGGCAATGGCTAATGCAAGAGATGTTTACACCAGAAGAAACGAAGGCGTTAGTATTTGGGTTGTAGAATCAAAACATATAGTTGCTTCAAACCCAGAAAAAGCAGGAGAATTATTCGATCCAGCAAAAGATAAAGCATATCGTCATCCAACGTTTTACGATTTGCCGGACGATATAAAACATATGTAAAAATGGATAGTAATTTATATAAATACATATTAGGAATAGCAGATAACTGTCTAATTCTCGGTCAACGTTTAGGAGAACTATGTGGACATGGACCAAGTCTAGAAACAGATATAGCTTGTACAAATATCTCTTTAGATTTATTAGGTCAAGTACGTTCATATTATCAATATGCTGCTAAAGTTGCAGGTGATAATAGAACTGAGGATACTATTGCAATGCTAAGATCTGAACGTGAATATGTTAATGTATTACTTGTAGAACAACCAAATAAAGATTTTGGATATACCATTGCTAGACAATTTCTATTTGATGTATATCACTATTTATTTTTGAATGAACTTCAGAAATCTAATGATGAAACGCTAGAGGCAATAGCTAAAAAATCATTTAAGGAAGTGTCTAATCATTTACGTTTTTCTTCAGATTGGGTTAAACGTTTAGGAGATGGTACAGAAGAAAGTAAGCAAAAAATGCATGAGGCGTTTAATGACCTTTGGAAATATACAAATGAACTCTTTCATTTAACAGATGCAGATCATGAGATGATAAAACAAGGTATTGGAGTAGATTCTCGTACTTTCAAAAATCGATATTTCAAAATAATATCAGAAATATTCGAAGAAGCTAAACTCGAAGTTCCAGATGTGAAATACTTCCAAAAAGGAGGAAAACAAGGTATACATACAGAACATTATGGATACTTGCTTGCAGAATTACAATATATGCAAAGAGCGTATCCAAATATGCAATGGTAAATCAAAGCGTTTAAAAACTAAAACATGATTAAATTATGAAACTAAATATCGATAAAAGGTTGAAACCTATTTTAGATAAGGTTTCAGATCCAGAAATACCTGTGCTATCAATTTTAGAAATGGGAGTTGTTAGGTCAGCTCAGGAATATAATAGTAAAGTGTTAGTTAAAATCACACCAACATATAGTGGTTGTCCAGCAATGGATGTTATTAGTGATGATATAAAAAAAGTATTCAAAGAGCATGGATATTCATCTACTGTAGAGCTGGTTCTATCTCCAGCTTGGACAACGGATTGGATAACAGAAAAAGGAAGAACAGCTTTAGCAAATTATGGTATTGCACCACCTTTAGATGCAACAGCAGATAAAGCAGCACTTTTAGATGGAAAAAAAATAGTGAAATGCACAAATTGTGGTTCACAAAACACAAATGTAGTAAGTCAGTTTGGTTCAACAGCTTGTAAAGCATTGTTTCAATGTGAAGATTGTAAAGAACCCTTTGATTATTTCAAATGTTTGAAATAATATAATATTATAATAATTGGTATGAGCAAGAATTCAGTTCTATATAAAATTGAAAACAATATTGCGTTTATAACATTTAATAGACCAGAAGTGTTTAACAGCTTTAATCGTGAGATGGCTTTAAACCTTCAAAACATTTTAGATGATACTGAAATGAATAAAGAAGTTAGAGCAATAGTGTTATCAGGAAACGGAAAAGCATTTTGTGCAGGACAAGATTTAAAAGAAGTTACCTCTCCTGAACTAAACCCTGGATTTAAAAAAATACTTGACGAGCATTACAATCCAATTATTAAAAGAATACGAACAATTGAAAAACCAATTGTAGCTGCTGTTAATGGTGTTGCAGCTGGAGCAGGAGCTAATATAGCTCTAGCGTGTGATATTGTTGTTGCACATGAAAAAGTAAGCTTTATTCAGGCGTTTAGTTTAATAGGATTAATTCCAGATAGTGCAGGAACCTTCTTTTTACCAAGATTAATTGGTTTTCAAAAAGCATCAGCACTTACAATGCTTGGTGATAAAGTTTCAGCAGAAGAGGCAGAACGTCTTGGAATGATTTACAAAGTAATTCCTTTAGATGAGTTTAATCAAGAAGTTGAAAAGTTAGCAAATAAACTTGCTAAAATGCCAACTAGAGCATTAGGATTAATAAAACAAACCCTTAATAAATCGCTTACAAACAACCTTGAAGAACAATTAGCATTAGAATCAAAAAATCAAATTATAGCTGCTCAAACCAAGGATTACGAGGAAGGGGTTTTAGCATTTATAGAAAAACGAAAGCCTAATTTTAAAGGCGAATAAAAAAAAGGTTATTGAGCGAAGTCGAAATGACAAAAATACAAAATGAATAAAGAAGTTCTCATACAAGTACATAATCGTATAAAACCATTTATACACAAAACACCTGTTTTAGCATCACATTTATTGGATGAAATTTCAGGTGTAAATCTGTACTTTAAATGTGAGAATTTTCAAAAAATGGGAGCTTTTAAAATGCGTGGAGCTACCAATGCCATTTTATGTCTTTCTGAGGAAGAACGACATAAAGGTGTCGTAACACATTCGTCTGGAAATTTTGCTCAAGCGCTTTCCTTAGCTGCAAAACAACTTGGTGTAAAAGCCTTTATTGTTATGCCAGAAAATGCACCTCAAGTTAAAAAAGATGCTGTTAAAGGTTATCAAGGAATCATAATTGAGTGCGAATCTACTCCAATAGCCAGAGAAGAAATGGCTGAAAAAGTAAGACTTGAGAAAGGTGCAACATTTATTCATCCTTCTAATGATGATAATGTTATTCATGGTCAAGGGACTGCTGCAATGGAACTTCTTGAAGAACAACCTAATTTAGATTATATATGTTCTCCAGTTGGTGGTGGAGGATTAATTGCTGGAACAGCATTAGCTGCAAAATACTTTTCTAATACTTGTAAAGTAATTGGTGGAGAACCTTATAATGTAGATGATGCATATCGTTCACTTAAAAGTGGAAAAATTGAATTTAACGAAACTACAGATACAATTGCAGATGGTCTAAGAACATTTTTAGGCGATAGAAATTTCCCAATCATAAAAGCGCATGTACATGAAATTATTCGTGTTGAAGAACGTGAAATTATTCAGGCTATGAAATTGATTTGGGAACGCATGAAAATTGTTATAGAGCCATCAAGCGCAGTAGCTTTTGCTGCCGTTTTAAGAGAAAAAGAACAGTTTAAACAAAAAAATATTGGTGTAATTATTTCAGGAGGAAATGTAGATGTTAATAATTTACCATTTAATCATAAAGAAATGCTCATGGTATAGCATGTTTAAAGTATGGAAATAAACGTAGGAATAATAGGAGCTGGAACAATGGGAAGTGGCATAGCACAAGTAGCAGCTACATCTGGTTGTAAAGTAAATGTGTTTGATTTAAATGGTGAAGCTTTATTGAAAGCTGAATCAAAATTAGATAAAATACTAAACAGACTTATTGAAAAAGAAAGAATTGATGAACAAGAGAAAAAAAAAATCCAATCTAATATTCAATATGTAGATTCTTTTAAATATTTATCAAATTCAGAGTTAATAATTGAGGCAATTGTTGAAGATTTAGACATTAAGCAAAATGTCTTTCATGAGCTTGAAACTTTTGTCTCTCAAGATTGCATAATTGCAACAAACACGTCAAGTTTATCTATAGCATCTATTGCATCAACATTACAAAAACCAGAACGTTGTATTGGTATTCACTTTTTTAATCCTGCACCTTTAATGAAATTGGTTGAGGTTATTCCAGCTATTCAGACTTCGAACCAGGTTTTAAATAAATCAGTAGAAATCATTTCAAGTTGGAATAAAACTGTTGCTGTTGCAAAAGATACTCCAGGTTTTATCGTCAATCGTGTGGCAAGACCATTTTATGGTGAAGCACTAAGAATTTATGAAGAAGGCATTGCAGATTTTGCAACTATAGATTGGAGTTTAAAAGAGTTGGGTGGATTTAGAATGGGACCTTTTGAACTAATGGATTTTATAGGAAATGATGTGAATTACATTGTAACCGAAACAGTATTTAAAGCTTTTTATAACGATCCTAGGTACAAACCTTCATTTACTCAAAAGCGATTGTCAGAAGCAGGTTATTTAGGTCGAAAAACCGCAAAAGGTTATTACGAATATTCAGAAGATGCTTTAAATCCAAAACCTAATAAAAATAAAGAATTAGCAGAACAGATTTTCAATCGTGTTTTAGTTATGCTCATTAACGAAGCTGCAGATGCATTATATCTAAATATTGCTTCAGCAGAAGATATAGATAATGCCATGACAAAAGGTGTTAATTATCCAAAAGGTCTATTGGCTTGGGCAGATGATAAAGGAATTAATTGGTGTGTCAATAAAATGGATGAATTGTATAACGAATATCACGAAGATAGATATCGTTGCAGTACATTATTAAGAAAAATGAATAGAGAAAACAAAACCTTTTATTAGATGCAGCCAAAGGAAATAGTAAACAAAATGCTTTCCAATGATGCCTTTAGTAAATGGTTAGGTGTACAAGTTGAAAAAGTTGAAGAAGGTTATTGTAAAATAAGTATGATAGTAAAAGAAGATATGCTTAATGGATTTGGAATTGCTCATGGAGGAATTGCCTATAGTTTAGCAGATAGTGCATTAGCTTTTGCTTCAAATTCCAGAGGAAAACATGCTGTAACAGTAACCACTTCAATACATAAAATTGAAAAAATTAATAAAGGTGACAAATTGGTTGCAATAGCTAAAGAAACCTCTGCAAAAAACACCTTAGGGTTTTATAAAGTAAATATTAAAAGAGATAAAACTGTTGTAGCAATGTTTAAAGGAACTGTATATAGAACTGATAAAAACTGGGAAAAATAACATGAAAGAAGCTTACATAATTGATGGCATTAGAACACCTATAGGGAAATTTAAAGGTACATTATCTGCTGTTCGTACAGACGATTTAGCTGCTTTAGTGATTAAAGAAATTGTAAAACGTAATCCCAATATTCCAAAAGAAGATTATGATGATGTTATCCTTGGTTGTGCAAATCAAGCTGGAGAAGACAATCGTAATGTCGCACGAATGGCTTCACTATTAGCTGGATTACCTTATTCAGTTCCAGGAGAAACGGTAAATCGATTATGTAGCTCTGGGTTATCTGCAATTATTCATGCAAATCGCGCTATAAAATCTGGTGATGGTGACGTATTTATTGCTGGAGGTGTTGAAAATATGACACGAGGTCCATACGCTATCGCAAAACCAACAACAGCTTTTGGTACAGATGCAAAAATGTACGATACAAGTTTTGGCTGGCGTTTCATTAACCCGAAAATGCATAAGATGTATGGAACAGATGGTATGGGAGTTACCGCAGAAAATTTAGTTGAGAAGTATAGTATTTCACGTGAAGATCAAGATGCATTTGCATATAGTTCTCAAATGAAAGCTTCAAAAGCACAAAAAAATGGTCGACTTGCCAAAGAAATTGTTCATGTTGAAATTCCACAACGCAAAAAAGATCCAATTATATTTTCAGAAGATGAGTTTGTTAAACCAAAAACCACAAAAGAAATTTTAGCAAAATTAAGAGCTGCATTCAAAAAAGAAGGAGGAAGTGTTACTGCAGGAAATGCATCAGGATTAAATGATGGTGCAGCTGCAACAATTATTGCATCTGAAGATGCTGTAAAGAAATATAACTTAAAACCAATAGCAAGAATTGTAAGTTCTGCGGTTGTTGGTGTAGAACCAAGAATAATGGGAATTGGTCCAGTTGAAGCATCTAAAAAAGCACTTCAAAAAGCAGGGTTAACTCTAAATGATATGGATATTATCGAGCTTAATGAAGCTTTTGCAGCTCAAGTCTTAGCATGTACAAGAGCTCTTGGTTTAAAAGATGACGACACAAGAATAAACCCAAATGGTGGCTCAATAGCTATTGGTCATCCACTAGGTGTAACTGGAACTAGAATAGCTTATACAGCTGCTTTAGAATTACAAGAACAACAAAAACGTTATGCATTAATTACCATGTGCATTGGAGTTGGACAAGGTTATGCAGCAATTATT
This sequence comes from Flavobacteriaceae bacterium, assembly GCA_013042715.1. Taxonomy (GTDB): domain Bacteria; phylum Bacteroidota; class Bacteroidia; order Flavobacteriales; family Flavobacteriaceae; genus Site-B15. The sequence continues at coordinate 6,174 of JABDPN010000316.1, forward strand.
GAAAGAGTATAAAATGAAAAAAATACAACAC